>JASEGV010000002.1 GCA_030017895.1 Bacteroidota bacterium
TATTCGTTCCAGTTGAGTGCACATGTAGCTTCTGTTAACTTACCACCACCTGCGCCAACCTCTCCATCGAATATCGTATGGGAAAGCGAAACATCGGTTTTAATAAGCGGAACACCAACCATTCCTGAAGGAAGTTGCTTAACAATAGAGCCGGGAGTAAAAGTTATGTTTGCACCAGGTACACAACTCCGTATTCAAGGAAAATTATCTGTACAAGGTACAAAAGATAAAAAGGTTTTATTTGTTTCCGAAAGTCCATCACAGCGCTGGGGCGGAATTTATATTAACAAAGAAGCTAAAGCACATATCGAGCATGCTGAAATCAGCGGTGCTACATTCGGTATATTTGCATCCAAATCGAATGCTGAAATCAGTAATACAAAAATACAAAATTCACTTGTCGGAATTGGCTTTTATGGTTTGAGTTACGAGCCGCCGGTTGTTGATAGCTGTCGTATCGAAAACAATGCCTGGGGTTTGGTTACACTTGCCGGCTCAAAAGCTATAATAAAAAATAGCAGTATAACAGGCGGGCAAAAAGGTGTCCTTGTCGATGCGAGCAGTCCCGAGTTTTACGGCAACACAATAAGCAACAACACACAAGTCGGTGTAGTTATTTACGGAATGGGTTATCCGCGTTTTGGTGGAATTGCCATTAATCAGCCCGGCTTAAACACCATCCAGAACAACGGTATCACACAGATACTTGCCGTTAAGGGATATGCATTTCTTGGTTATGGCAGCGGTTCATATATGTTAGGCGGCGCTAACATCATAACATCAACCGATATATACACACCGTTCACAGTAGCACTAGATAATTCAGTTATCTCGGCAATGGGAACATACTGGGGAACGCAACAAGTTAATGGGACAAATTTTGTTCTGGCTGGCTTGTCACAGATGATATATGAACCTGTAATGGACCCAGAAGAAATCGAACAGTTATTAATGGATGCTCTGCAATACCGTGCATCGGGAAGGTATCAGAATTCAAAGTTGCAATGCGTGAACTGCCGAATTTTCCGAAGGCTGATCAAAAATTAAATAACATTCCGGAAGAATATAGGATTGAACAGAATTATCCGAATCCGTTCAATCCAAGTACACTCATAAAATACCAACTTCCCCAAGCCAATAAAGTAGAGATAAAGATTTACAATATATTCGGGCAGGAAATTAAAAAGCTTGTAGATGAAGTGCAGGATGCAGGATATTATGAGGCAGTTTGGAACAGCGACAACAGTATGGGTAACAATGTAGCAAGCGGTGTTTATTTTTACACAATAACTGCTGGCTCGTTTACATCTGTAAAGAAGATGCTCCTCCTACGCTAACCTGCCCGCCGAAGTCCCGAAAGCATTCGGGACGTAGGTGGTAGCTTCGGAGGATAAATGCTGATGCGGTAAATATAATTGAGTCATTGCCTCAATGGTAAAATTTCAATTGAGGCTATTTCTTCTGAGCTAACGCAAGGACAGAAATCGAGAGTTAGAAAGAGCCGGTTCAATCTGTCACGAATGCTTTCGGGACGGATGGGTCGGCTCTTTTGTTTATAAAAACAAAATCTTGTACGCATCTTCATCTCTATCCTCAAACACATCGTTGTATTCGTTCAGCCGCTTATTTAACGCATCAGCTAAATTAATTTCCACAACAGAAATTCCCGCTTCATTAGAAGAAAGTCGTGATAGGACTTCACCTTTGGGTGTAACAATCTCGCTTTTCCCAATGAAAGATAATTTATGTCCACCTCTGTCTTCAGTTCCAATTCTATTTGCCGTTGCGGAAAAAACTTTGTTTTCTAAACAACGGGTAACCATAGCATCGGGACAATGTGGGAGTACCAAGTTTGAGGGGTGTGCAATAAGTTGGGCACCTTTTAAAGCGAGGGTACGAGCGGCTTCAGGAAATAACCAGTCGAAGCATATCATCATCCCCACTTTTCCAAACTCTGTATCAAAAACCGGAAATCCTAAATCGCCACGTTTAAAAAATATATTTTCGCGGTAATACAAATGAACTTTCCTGTAAATACCAATCAATCCCTTGGGACCTATTAATGCGGAAGAGTTAAAAAACGTGCTGCCATCGGCTTCGGCAAATCCGTAAACTATGTAACATTGTTTTTGATGTGCTAAACTTGCGAGAACTGAAAAAGTTGTTCCTTCGATCGGTTCGGCTAATTGTTCAAGTTCTGCTTCGGAAGTGAAGTTATAACCCGTGTTAAAAAGTTCAGGCAAAACAAAAAAGTCGGCTGAAACACCGCTCATTAATTCAACGGCTTCATTAATATTCCTTCTGACTTCACCGAAAGTCGGATAGGTTTGTACGATAGAAAGTTTCATAAGAATTTTTCCATTTTTCCATTTATTCATTTGTTCATTGATTCAATTCTTCAATGATTAAATGGTTCAATGCTTTACTTATTTAAACTCATCGATCTTTGGAAATTTTTTAAAAAACTCTTTAGTCAAAGCACCAACTGTTCCACCTAGTAACGCAAGAGCAATTAAATTTGGTAATGCCATAAATGCGTTAGCTATGTCGCCAACAAAAAATACTAATTCGATAGATGCAATCGAACCAATGAACATTAATATTATATAAACGATTCTATAAGCGTACGTTACTTTGATACCGAACAAAAATTTCAGACATTGTTCACCGTAATAACACCAACCTATTAAAGTTGTGTAACCAAAAAGAAAAGACGACAATGCTACAACGAAACCACCTAAATATGGTATGCCTTCTGAAAAGGATGCCGCCGTCATCGCAGTCCCCGATAAACCGCTTTGCCACATTCCTGTGGATAAATTAATTATAGCTGTGAGTGTGCAAACTACAATTGTATCGATAAAAACCTCCATAGATCCTATTAAACCTTGATGAACGGGTGAAGGTGTTTGAGCAGCAGCGTGTGCAATTGGAGCGCTGCCGAGTCCGGCTTCGTTCGAGAGCAATCCTCTACGAAATCCAAATTGAATTGCCTGACTAACAGTTGCACCTAAAAAACCACCCATTGCGGCGGAAGGAGTGAATGCATATTGAAATATTAACATAAATACATTTGGTATTTCAGCATAGTGCTCAACGATTACTACAAAACCAAATAAAAAGTAAACAATAATCATGGTTGGAACAAGCCGTTCAGCAACCATAGCAATTCGTTTGATACCACCAATTATCACGAGAGCGACTAATATTGTAATAACGATTCCCGAAACAACTTTTGGAATTCCGAATTGAGAGTGAAAAGCCAAAGCCATCTGGTTAGCTTGCATCATATTTCCGGTACCAAATAAAGCAGCAAAGACGCCGCAAACTGCAAATGCAGCGGCGAGGTAAACTGCAACCGATTTATTTTTCAAACCGTTTTTAATGTAATACATCGGACCACCTGCGATTGAGCCATCAGGATATTTTTCGCGATAATAAACGCCTAATAATGCTTCAGCATATTTTGTAGCCATACCTATGGAACCGCACACCCACATCCAGAATATTGCACCGGGTCCACCCCAGAAAAGAGCAGTAGCTACACCCCCTATGTTTCCATTTCCTACGGTTGCCGCGAGTGCTGTTGAAAGTGCAGCGAATGGCGAAACATCTCCCTCGTGTTTTGTGCCATCGGATTTGCGCATAAATCCTCGGAAAACTAATTTTGCCCCATCACCGAGCCGTCGGAATTGAATGAAACCAGTTTTGAATGTCAGCCAAGCGCCAACAGCAAAAAGTACGTAAACCATATACGACCATATCCACGTTGCGAATTGGTCAACCCACTGGACCAGTTGCGAATAGAGTTCTTCCATTATGTTATTCCTTTATTATTAAAATATTTCAAAGATATTCAACAACACAAAGAAAATTACAACAGGACAAACAAAGCGAATTAAGAAACTCCAGATTTTAAGTACCGGCTTGTAGTTTTTATCCAAGCCGTACATTATTTCATCGGATGCTTTTGCCGAACCCCATTTCCAACCGATGAAGATAGAAAGTATTAATCCACCGAATGTGAGTGCGAAACTTCCGAAAAGAAAATCAGCAATATCTAAAAATCCGGTTTTACCTAAAAGATGAAGATTACTGAAGAATGAACTGTAACCCTGCGACATCGCCGAAGGAATACCGATTATGAAAGCAGCGAATCCTAAAGCTAATGTTGCTTTCATCCGTGTAATTTTTAATTCATCAACAGCCCAAGCAACACCCACTTCAAGAAGCGAGATTGATGAAGTTAAAGCAGCGATTGCCAACAATATGAAAAAGAAAATCCCTACTATTGTTCCTGCGGGCATCTGACTGAAAATTTGAGGGAGAACATTGAACACTAAACCGGGACCTTGTGCCGGACTCATACCGGCGGCGAACAGAGCCGGAAAAATTACCAAACCAGCCATAATAGCAATCAGTGAATCCGATAATGCAACCGTTGTAGCCGACGTAATTATATTTGTATTTTTATTGATGTAGCTCCCATAAGTAATCATAGCTCCCATCCCCAAGCTTAATGAAAAAAAAGCCTGTCCTAATGCGGCTAAAATTGTTTTGCCTGTAATTTTGCTGAAATCGGGGTTGAGATAAAATTTAATACCTGCTTCGGCACCCGGTAAAGTAATTGAGAAAAGAATCAGTCCCAATAAAATCAAGAAAAGGAGTGGCATTAAAATTTTTGACCAACGTTCGATACCACTTCTTACTCCACCGAGAACTACAAACATGGTGAGAGATAAAAATAGAACGAAGTATCCAATTTCACTTATCGGATTCGATATAAAATCCGAGAAACTTCCTATTTGATGTAATGCGGTTTTTACTATGTAACCGATAGTCCAGCCGGCGACGACTGAATAGTATGATAGTATTACGATACCTGCGATTACACCAAGGTAGCCAACAAACTTCCACCAACCTTTTGGGATAATTTTCTTGATAGCACCGACGGGATTGCGTTGAGTGTGTCTGCCTAATGTGAGTTCAGCAATTAATACAGGAATTCCGATAACCATTACACAGATTAAATAGACCAGTACAAAAGCAGCGCCTCCGTTTTCGCCAGTTGTGTAAGGGAAACGCCAGATGTTACCCAGCCCGATTGCTGAGCCAGCAGCGGCAAGAATGAACCCAAGTTTTGAGCCCCATTGCGAACGTTGTTCTTCTAGCATTATTTATTTTTCCTTATTATTTGTATCAAGGAAGATTATAAGGAAAAGATGTATGATAATCAAGCAAAATTCAAATAAATTTTATAAATTATCATGAACTATGAAGAACAAAGCCACAATAAAAAGACATTCGACAAAAAGGAAAATATTGAATCCCCAACTCAACAAACTTAATTACCAAAATTTACCTTTATACTGCGACCTTTATTGTAAGTATGCCTCATTTACGGATACATGCCTATCGGGCGCCTGTCATCGTGAAACTGCTATTTATTGTAAGTTGTTTGAACGGTACAACAATAAACACGCTCGGTGTTTTGTTAAAAAATGAATTAATATCCTGTTAGCAGCAACGAGCAAGCTGCGATGGCAGCGGTTTCAGTCCGCAGTCGTCTCTTTCCTAATCCCAAACACTTTATTCCTAAATCGTTAGCGATTTCAATTTCTAAATCTGAGAAGCCACCTTCGGGACCAATAAAAACTATCACTGTGTCTATATTAACATTCGGTACAGTAACTTGCCAATTAGCACTTTCACTATGCAAATCGGGTTGGTGCAAAATAATTTTTGTGTTGAAATTTTTAGAATATCGAATTGCATCTTCGAATATCATAAGGTCGTGAATTTTTGGAAGGAAAGATCTTCCGCATTGTTTCATAGCCGCGAGGGCAAGCTTTTGCCATCTATAAATTTTTGCATGTTGAGGAATTGTTCGTTCGGTTTTCAGAGGGATGATTTCAGACACACCTAATTCGACAGCTTTTTCAACTAAAAAATCGAACTTGGCTGGATTTTTTAAAATACCAACCGCTAAAGCAACTTTTATTTTTGGCTCATTGTGATGTTCAAACTTCTGTACAATTTTAGCATCAGCATGTCGTTTAGCTATTGCAGTTATCGAAACTTCGTAAGCTATTCCCAACCCATCCACAATCATAATCTGTTCATTGATTTTTTTCCGCATCACGTGATTAAGATGGTTGAACTCTTCTCCCTCGATAACCACGATATCGTTTTTAATATTAGCCGGAGGAGTATAAAAATAATCTGACATAGTTCTTTTCAGTTTCTTATTTATTTAGAATGCTGCTGAAATATCGAAAATGAATTCGCCTTTTCTTATTTCATTAATTGCATACTCGGCGCGGAAAACAAAGTGATAGGGAAGCATAAAGTGCAAACCGGCACCGTAACCTTTTTTGAAATTACCAATTGCAAGTGGTTGCTTCCGGTACCAAACGTTACCGGCATCTCCGAAGAGAGCAGCCGCAATTCCGAATTTCCAAACGCTGAATTCGGGCATCGGCATGAAATCTAAATTAAAATATTGCGGTTGTAATAAAACAATCCGCAATTCAGCAGAGCTGCCTAAAACATTTTCGCCTTCATAAATATTTTTGTAGTGTCCTCTTATTCGTTCGCTATATCCGAAATAAACATGTTTATACGAAGGTAGCTTTCCTCCGCTCGAAAATGTTCCAAACGAACGAAATGCAAGGACTACGTCAGGTACTAACGGTATGAATCGCCGGTAATCGAAAGAATACTTCCAGTAATTAATATTTTTTTCAAATAATCCAAACTTGGATATACTAAAATTTATATATGACCCGAAGAGTGTATAGTCGTTCAAGTCGCGGGTATCGTAATTGTATCCGGTTGAAAAAATCGGGAAGGCATCTTTTCCCCAGGCATTCAGTAATCGCCCCGGTTGGTAATCGGATAGTTTAACTACCTCGTAGCCAAAGTGCATCCAGGCAGTGTGCGAGGTTTGAAAACGCTTGCCAATTGAAAGAGAAGCAGATGTATGATACTGAAAAAAATTAGCCGCATCATTTTGTAAGGATAAACTTTTATTTTCGTTTTCAAAATAGCCAAAGGAGGTATTTATAAACACATCTTTCCAGAAATCAATCTGAGGATTCCGGTAGGATAATTGTAAAGATGGTTCGTACCCTAAAGTTCCGATAGCATAAATTTTTTCGTTCCTGCCTCTGAAGTTGATATCTACAATTCCGGCCCCGTAATAAATTTTTTTCCAATCCCGGTCTTTAATTCCCAAAATAGGAATGGGGTAAAGAAACCATCGCTCTGTAACTACAACTAAAAGATTGTATTTGTGTATTGTAGTTTCAACTTTTAATATCTCAACACTGTTGAATAATTGCAAGCTGTAAATTCGTTTCTTATCGTAGTCGATTGCCTCGTCGGTTATTACGCTGCCCGACCTGAGTGTCATTTCACGCAGAATTACAAACGATTTTGTTTTATTATTACCAAGAATTATAACGCTATCTACAAGGATATCTTGATTTTGTTGTAAAGGTAGGTTGTTGCTTTGTAAAAAATTATTTGCGGCAAAGAAAAATATTATTAATAAAAATGTTTTCATCACGCCTATCAGCTTAACCGACAAGCTGCATGTGTTCAATTTTTATGCAACGATCATTTACAACCGTGAATTCATTATCGAGTGCATATTTGATTGTCTCTGCTGAACCCACTCCGAATTGAAACCAAACAACCGAAGCTTCGGCTTGGATTGCTTCTTCGACGACGGGCAGAACAAATTCAGGGCGGCGGAAAATATTTACAATATCAATTTTTTCCGGAATTTCTGAGTAACCTTTTTTAATGAGAAATTCGGTTATCCTGTAGCTGTCTTTTTCAGGTGAGGGCGAGCTTCCGACAACAGCTATAACACGGCTGCTTGTTAAAACAGATTTGATGTCGCTATTGTTTTCGGCTATTTTTATCCCTTGTAGCATGCGTCGAGTTGTTTTGTGCCGCGGGTATCGTCTAATCGTTTTACAGGAGTTGATTGTGGGGCGGTTAATAGTAGTTCCGGATTTGTTGTAATCTCTTCATTGATTTTAATAAGCGCATCGGCAAACGCATCGAGAGTCTCTTTTGTTTCGGTTTCAGTCGGTTCAATCATCAAAGCTTCTTTAACGATAAGAGGGAAGTAAGTGGTCGGCGCGTGGAAGCCATAATCGAGAAGCCGCTTTGCTATATCCATCACACGCACTCCCCGGTTTTTTTGTTTCTCGCCGGATAAAATAAACTCGTGCATCGGTGTTTCGTTGTAAGCAACATCGAAGTGGTCTTTCAATCTGCTTAAAAGATAATTTGCATTTATGATTGCATTTTCACTGATATCCCGTAATCCTTCTGAGCCAATCATTCGAATATAAGTATAAGCGCGGACTAACATTCCGAAGTTGCCGAAGAAAGTGTGGATTCGCCCGATAGATTTTTCTCCGTTGTTTTTCAAATGGTATTGGCTACCGGTTTTAGTAATGAGGGGTGTGGGGAGAAACTGTTCCAATCGTTTACTTACTGCCACAGGACCAGCACCCGGACCGCCGCCGCCGTGCGGAGTCGAAAAAGTTTTATGCAGATTGATGTGAACTGCATCGAAGCTCATATCGCCTGGACGAACGATACTCAAAAGGGCATTCAGATTTGCCCCGTCCATATACATCAAGGCGCCGGCTTCGTGAACTAATTTTTCGATTGTTACAATATCGCTTTCAAAAATTCCGAGTGTATTCGGATTTGTTATCATAATCGCTGCAACGTTCTCGTTGAGGTTGCGTTTCAAATCCTCGATATCTATCGTTCCATGGATGTTCGATTTTACATTCACTGATTTGAAGCCCGAAATAGTTACGCTTGCCGGATTTGTTCCGTGAGCAGAATCAGGAACTAATATGATATCCCGCGGTTTGCCTTTACTGTTGTGGTATGCCCGTATCATAAGAAGACTTGTAAACTCACCCTGTGCACCGGCAGCCGGTTGCAGCGTTACTCCCTCCATACCTGAAATAGCTTTTAAATATTCGCCTAATTCATACAGCAACTTTAATGCACCTTGCGAAAATTCTTCCGGGGCAAATGGATGCAGATTGGTAAAGCCTGCCATCGCTGATGTAACCTCATTTACTTTTGGATTATACTTCATTGTACAAGAGCCGAGCGGATAAAATCCTTTGTCGATGTGATAATTCATATTCGATAGGCGGACGAAATGGCGGACGACTTCGTTCTCACTGATTTCCGGAAGTGTCGCTAAATATTTACGTATAAACTTTGGAGGTATCAACTCGCCAATCGGTTGTTCGGGTACGTCTAATTTCGGCAAAGTGTATCCTTTTCGTCCGGTAACACTTTTTTCGAATAATAATTTTTCAGGCATTGTTATTTGAAATATTAAATTTTACAACAGCTTCAGCAGCGGCTTCTTGTTCAGCAGATTTCTTGTTCTTGCCGGTGCCTCTGCCGCACACTTCATTATTTATGTGAACTTCGACTGTAAACATTCGGTCGTGATCGGGACCTTCCGAGTTTGTTATGCTATACCTTGGAGCCGGAAATCCGTGTGCTTGTGCATACTCCAACAGAAGACTTTTGTAATTTGTATCGTCGGTGCTGATAGCTTTTATCCTTATTGCGGAGAGCAACCTATTTATAATGAAGTTACGTATCGGTTCGATACCTTTGTCTAAATACATTGCACCTACAACAGCTTCAAATCCATCGGCTAATATTGTATCAGAACCTTGTCCCACGGCTTGGGAGGCGCTGGAACTTAAGAGAAGATAACTCCATAAATTTAATTCACGGGCAAAAATGGCAAGCGCCTTGCGGTTGACGAGGCGCGACCGTAACTTCGTTAACTCTCCTTCGTCCGCATCCGGAAAATTTTCGTAAAGGTATTCAGCGACTACTAAATTTAAAATTGAATCGCCGAGGAATTCTAATCGTTCGTTGGAAATTATTCCCGGTTTATCAGCATACTGTAAATAAGAACGATGTGTAAAAGCTTGATAGAAAAGAGCAGGATTCTTGATACTATACTCAGCCACCAGCTCAAATTTTTTTAAATCTATATTTTTATAACTTTCGGGAAGTTCCGAAACTAATGGGAATTTTCTTGTTGTTTGTTTTTTAAAAAAATATTGCCGCCAGAGTTTCGAAAATTTCCGACTAAAAATTCCCATCATTATTGGAATACTTGGTAAAAAGAATTGATGCGTTATGACCGCCAAATCCGAATGTATTACTAATAGCCGCGTTTACAGTTTTTTGGATAGCTGTATTCGGCACATAATTTAAATCGCATTCAGGGTCCGGATTTTCAAGGTTGATTGTTGGAGGAATAATGCCTTCAACTATTGTTTTAATTGTTGCAACCGCTTCTACGGCGCCGGCTGCACCGAGCAAATGCCCGATCATCGACTTGTTTGAACTTATATGAAGTTTATATGCGTGATTAGCAAAAACTGTTTTTATTGCTTCGGTTTCGTTTTTATCGTTGAACGGAGTCGATGTTCCGTGTGCGTTGATATAATCAATATCAATTGGCTTTAAACCGGCATCTTGAATAGCCAGACTCATCGAACGGACAGCACCTTCGCCGCCCGGTGCCGGAGCTGTAATGTGGTACGCGTCGGCTGTAAGTCCGAAACCTGCAATTTCAGCATAAATTTTAGCACCGCGTTTTATTGCATGTTCGAGTTCTTCGACCACTAATACAGCGCCACCTTCGCCCATAACAAAACCGGTGCGTTCTGCATCGAACGGACGGCTTGCCCTTTCAGGTTCGTCGTTGCGCGTGGACATTGCTCTCATCGAGTTGAAACCGGCTACACCAATGGGGCAGATTGGTGCTTCGGAACCACCGGTTAACATTACATTAGCATTACCTCGCTCAATGAGCATAACTGCGTCGGCGATTGCGTGCGACGAAGTTGCACAGGCTGAAGTTGTGGCATAGTTGGGACCTTTCACACCGAATTTCATAGCAATATAGCCGGCAGCTATATCAGCAATCATCATTGGAACGAACAGCGGGCTTACACGGCTTGGCCCGTTTTCAAATAATTCTTTCGTTTGGTGATAATAAGTCCACATTCCACCAATGCCCGAACCAAACACAACACCGATGCGGTTGCGGTCTTCCTTCTCGAAATTCATCCCCGAGTCGGTTATTGCCATTTCGGCGGCAGCTAATGCATAGTGAGTAAAAGGGTCCATCCGTTTGACTGACTTTTTGTCCATATAAAGGGTCGGATCAAATCCTTTTAATTCAGCGGCTATCTTTGTGTCGAATCCTGTAGTATCAAACGAAGTTATATGCGAAGCTCCGCTTTTTCCGGAAATCAAATTTCCCCAAAAATCATTAATATTTAATCCAATAGGGGTAACCGCACCCATTCCGGTAACTACAACGCGGCGTCTATTTTGGTTGTTTCCCATTATCCTAATTTTTGTGTTAGATAGTTAATGGCATCACCGACAGTACCGATTTTTTCAGCATCTTCATCGGGGATTTGAATGTTGAAAGATTTTTCAAATTCCATTACTAATTCGACTGTGTCTAATGAGTCGGCGCCTAAATCATTCGTAAATGAGGCTTCAGGTGTTATTGCTGATTCTTCGACACCTAATTTGTTCATTACGATTTCTTTTACTTTAGTTGCTACATCGCTCATTTAGTTTCTCCTTTTATTTGTTTATGATTAGATTTAATTAAAAAAAACTTACATATACAGACCGCCGTTTACGTTAATAACTTCACCTGTAATATAATCGGAATCGGGTGATGATAAAAACTTAACTATGTTCGCAATATCTTTGGGTTGTGCTGTTCGTTTCAACGGAATTGCATCGGTCAGAAGTTTACGCTGATCGTCGGTCAACTTTGCTGTCATTGCTGTTTCTACATATCCGGGTGCAATTGCATTCACCTGAATGTTCCGTGAAGCAACTTCCTTTGCGATAGATTTCGTGAATCCGATGATGCCGGCTTTCGATGCCGAATAATTTGATTGACCTGCATTTCCCATTACTCCGACTACAGATGATATGTTAACAATTTTTCCAGATTTCTGATTCATCATCGGTCGGATGGCTGCTTTTGTATAATTAAAAACACTTTTCAAATTTACATTTATTACTAAATCCCAATCTTCTTCGCTCATCCGCATTAAAAGTCCATCCCGCGTAATGCCAGCATTGTTTACCAAAATATCGAGCCGTTTAAAATGCTCAATTATTTGATCGACAGCCTGTTGGGCTTGGGGAAACAAAACCGCATTGGCATTAATAGCCAGAGCATCAACGCCCAACGATTTTATTTCGTTGACTGTTGACTCCATTTCGGGTTGGGGCGCTACGTCGGTAATTGCAATGTGCGCACCTGCTTCAGCTAACTCGAGTGCTATAGCTTTACCGATGCCACGTGCACCGCCAGTAATTAGTGCGACTTTATTTTGTAGAACTTTCATAATTATTTTGATTCTTTAGACTCTTTTTCAATCTGAGTTAGCTTAATATAACCATCTTTTCCTAAAATATGCAAGAATTCTTCTTTGCATGCTTCGATGACACTGATGGGTAAACCTTTTTTTGCAGTGCAACATTCGGCTTCACCCGATAAAAAATCGTCGAAAGTAACTTGATTATTTGCAATCACAATTGGAAACGCTACACAATATAATGGTTTTAGCGACCATTTATGGAATCCCTTATCGAGGGCGAGTGACTGTAGCGAGCATTTATTATCTTTCTTCAGGAACACACACTTATCGTTGTGAATGTTTGTAGAGTCGCAGACGTGATTCGGGAAATCGGCATCTTCAATTAGCTGGTTTGCAAACCAAAGGTCATCATCAGATGGCTGGGTCTCATCCATATACTGTTTGATGAGTTGGCGGTTTTCAAGGATTTTTCCTTTTTCATCTAAACTTAGATACACTCCACCCCGACAGCACTGTCCGCAACAATCGTTCGGTGTGGCATTTTCAGCAAACCCTAACTCAAAAAGTTCCGGGTCGATATTTAATTTGTTAATTGTTAATTCTTTTTTTTCCATTTACGAAATTCCTGAAATTGTAACATTCGGATTGATACGTTTAACTAAACCTTGCAAAATTTTTCCGGGGCCTATTTCGATAAAATTATCGGCACCATCGGCAATCATATTTCTGATAGAACTCTCCCAACGCACGGCGGCTGTTAACTGTTCTTTCAACGCAGTTCGGATTTCTTCAGAACTTTGAATCGGGTTACCTGTTACGTTTGAGTAAACAGGAATCTTCGCATCTGTAAAAGCTGTATTATCTAAAGCTAACGAGAGTCCGGTTTTTGCAGAAAGCATTAATGGTGAATGAAAGGCACCGCTTACCGGTAACTCTTTCACCATTTTAGCACCGGCTTCTTTTGCAAGCAGCATAGCTGCCTGAATCCCGGCGATTGAACCACTTATTACAATTTGTCCGGGTGAATTATAATTTGCACATTGAACAATTCCCTGTGAACTTGCTTTTGCACAAACATCTTCAACAATATTTGGTTCGAGTCCGACTACCGCTGCCAGTGTTCCTATATGTTCTTCGCCCGCTTTTTGCATTAATTCGCCACGAAGTCGTACGAGTTTCAAAGCGGTTTCAAAATTTATTGATCCGGCAAAAACATTTGCCGTGTATTCGCCGAGAGAATGGCCCGCAGTGTAATCAGCTTTTAAATCTTGTGTCATTTTCAAAAGAACACAACTATGTAAAAAAATTGCAGGTTGTGTATTCTTAGTTTGTTTCAACTCCTCTTCGGGTCCTTCGAAACATATTTTGCTCAACGAAAATCCTAAAATGTCGTCAGCTTGTTGAAAAACTTCACGGGCAACCGAACTGTTTTCGTATAAGTCCTTGCCCATTCCAACATATTGCGATCCCTGACCGGGAAAAATGATTGCAGTTTTTGGCATAATCGGTTTTAATCAATCGCCCATTTTAAAAGAATTGAACCCCAGGTATAACCTGCACCAAAACTTGCTAATACTACCGTATTACCCCGTTTTAACTTACCGGCAAGCCACCACTCAGATAGGCAAAGCGGAATTGTTGCAGCCGTTGTGTTACCGTATTTATCTATGTTAATCATAACTTTCGAGTAATCTATTCCCATTCTATTTGCGGCGGCATCAATTATCCGCAAGTTAGCTTGATGAGGAACGAAATAATCTATATCATCGCCGGTTAAATTATTTCGCTTCAAAATTTCTTCCGATACATCAGCCATACCCATTACGGCGACTTTGAAGACTGCCTTTCCATCTTGATAGATGTAATGCCATTTTTTATCTACTGTTTCATGCGTTGGCGGATTCAAACTACCGCCACCTTTCATGTGTAAAGCGTCTTCACCTGTTCCATCGGAATAAAATATGTGGTCAAGGATTCCTATGTTTTCATTGTCCGACGGTTCTAACAAAACAGCAGCGGCAGCATCACCAAACAATATGCAACTGTTTCTATCGGTATAATCGGTTATTGAGCTCATCTTGTCGGAACCTACAACAATAACTTTTTTATAATTTCCGGTTTCAATAAACTGAGCACCAACAATCAGGGAGTAAAGGAACCCTGAACATGCCGCTTCAATGTCGAAGCCCCAAGCATTTTTTGCCCCAACTTTTCGTTGAATGATGGTTGAGGTAGGAGGGAACATCATATCGGGGGTTACTGTTGCCGTAATTATTATTTCTATTTCTTCCGGTCCGATGCCACGATTTTTTAGAAGTTGATTGATTGCCTCGGCTGCCATATCGGATGAAGCGCCGTTCTCTAATATCCGACGTTCCGATATTCCGGTTCGTGTTTTAATCCACTCGTCGGTAGTATCAACCATTTTTTCTAAATCAATGTTTGAAAGAATTTTTTCAGGGACGTAGTGTGCAACGGCAGTAATTGCAGCTTGTATTTTTTTATTTTTATTCATTTGTATTTGTAGTCGACATCATTTTTGCTATTTGCTTATCAATTTGTTTTGCAGCCATTTCTTCAGCCCGATAAACCATATTCTTAATTGCTTTGGGAGTCGAACTGCCGTGGCCGATCAACGAAATTCCATTCACGCCCAATAGCGGCACACCGCCGTGTTCCTGGTAGTCGAAATCTTTCAATATTTTTTTCAAAGTTCCGTACATCAAACCTACCCATATCTTTTTAAAGACACTCTCGGAGGCGTACGATTTAAATTTCGATTTTAAGAAGCCGAGTGTACTCTCGGCAAATTTTAAGACAATGTTTCCAACAAAACCATCGCACACAATAACCTGAGCTTTACCTTTTAAAATATCTCTGCCTTCGATGTTACCGATGAAATTCAGTTTACTTTCTTTCAATAAACGATGAGTTTCGATTGTAACTTCGTTTCCTTTTGAACTTTCTTCGCCAATGTTTACTATACCAACCGTCGGGTTTGGGGAATTTAGAATGTAATTGGCATAAATACTTCCCATCATCGCAAATTCAACGAGGTGCTGAGGTCGGCAATCAACATTGGCGCCAGCATCCAATAACAGGCAAGCTCCTTTTTGAGAAGGGAAAAAGGTTCCAATTGTAGGGCGGCTTACTCCTTCGATTCTTCCGAGTAAAAGTGTAGATGCTGACATCACTGCGCCGGTATTGCCCGCACTGAGGAACGCATCGGCTTTGCCTTCTTTGTGCAGGTTTAAACCTACAACAATCGAGGAATCTTTTTTTTGTTTGAAAGCAACCGTTGGCGATTCATGCATATCGATAACTTCCGAGGCATGAACAATCGAGTAACTTAATCCGCCGGTATTTAACTTCGAAATTTCGTTTTTGATATCGGCTTCGATGCCTACAAAGATAATCTCAAATCGGTTGTTGCTTTCGCGCAGAGCTTCGATTCCGCCAGCTACTATGTTGGCAGGTGCGAAATCGCCCCCCATAGCATCCACAACAATTTTTATTTTACCATTTTGCTTTGACAAGCAGTTTAAAAACTATTTATTTTGTTGCTTTTGGAATGAGTACAGCTTTACCGTTGTAATGCCCGCAGTTTGGGCATGCGCGGTGAAGTAGTCGGTGTTCGTGGCAATTGGGGCATTCGCCTACTGCCGGGGTTGCTGCTTTGTAGTGGGTTCGTCGTTTTGCACCACGCGATTTTGAATGTCTTCGTTTTGGATTTGGCATTTAATATTTCTCCATCTATTTAATTATTTTTTTTATTCTTAAGAGTTTTAAATAACGTTTCCCATCTCGGGTCGTACGTGTTGTTATCGCATTTGCATTTGTTTTCATTTAAATCGATACCACACGAAGAGCACAATCCTTTGCAATTTTCTGAACATAAAATCTTTATCGGTATAGCTAAAAGTATGTATTGGCGTACATCCTCAGCAATATCGATATGGTTCGTGTCGGGGCTTAGTATCTGAACATCGTTCAATTGTTCGCCTTTTAGACCCCGTGTCTCATACATAAAAACTATACTAAAAGAGGTATGAAATTTAGATTTAAAATCAATTAAACATCTGTCGCAAGTAAAATTTACGTCCAACACAATTTCAGCTTTAAGATAAATTTGTGATGAACTTTTATCTAATTTAACATTTACTGATACAGGTGAAGTGAACTTATCGTCCAATTCAAGTTGCGACGGGTCAGCCTGCAGATTAAAGTCGTGTATTCCCTCCGACAGTTTTGAAATATTTATTTTCAAACCGGATTCTGATACGCTTTTTTGCTTTTTAGAATGTTGTGTCGGAGTTTCCATGTTCTAAAATATGTTAAATAACGATTAAAATAACAGTTTTTGTAAAAAATCAGCTAAAATATATACAAAAAAGAGGTTAGAAGCAACGGTGTAAAAAACTAACTCTTACTGCATTAATAGTTGAGTTGCGATTTTGCTTAATTCGTCGGTGGCGGGTCTTTCTGTTGAAACCCTAACTGCTCAGCTCGTGCCAGGAATTCTTTGCTGATTAGCGCATAGTGCATTGCCGAATAGGTGGGACAACCACACGCAGCACATACAGGATAGTATTCGATTGCGGTTTCGTAAACCGGAATGCCGGCACCATTTAAGACAAGCTTAACATCCGGCGGGGTGTAGCGGTCATTAGGATCACATTGCATCCCACCAAAATAGAATGTTGCTACCCATATAAGTTCATCAACTGGTTGTATAATCGGCTCCGAGCTATTTGGTCCACTTATTTCCCGACAGCTAACGATAGCTATGAGCATTAAGATAATATAATATTTCATATCACCTCCAAATTATTTTTTTAATTTTATTAAAACTACCTTTCTAAAATTTCCGGTTGTATTATAGCGAGTTTAAGAACTTTCGTTTCACCGATTTCCGGCATCTCAACGTAACATAAATATATTCCGCTTGCTACCTGCAAACTTTCTTCTGTTCTCAAATTCCACTCAACAAATTGCGATGCGTCGGATTTGTGAATTGTTTGCACAAGATGACCGGCTAAATTAAAAATGCGAATGACGGCACGCGGGGGAAGATTGTTAAATGTTACAAACTCCCTGTAGCTGGACGTTGTATGCGAGTGCCCGGCGTAGTACGGATTTGGAAACACATTCACCATGCGGCTGCTCGCTTTTTTCTGAGCAAGACTACTATCAATTGCCGGTACTGTGTACTGATAAATATCATCAAGCCAGTGGTATCTTGAAAGTACCATCGTATCGACATCCATATAGTTAATTTTGAGGAGAATTCCCCCCTCGACTATTGGCGGGTCTGCATCGGGTTCAACAAATTGGTCTGCAATTATTTGTCTGTTGGAATTTAAATTGTATAAACTCCATTTTACACCACCATTGATTGTATCAAAACGAATCTCGTATGTATCGCCTGTTCCCGAAGTCGGGTCAATTACGTAAGGTGAAATACTTCCCTCGCTCTGTCCTTGTATATGTTTGACAGGAAGTTTATCGTAGTGTTTTGTTTGCAGCCCGACTCCAAAAGGGATTTGAGGTTTAGCTTTCAGAATAATCATTTCCGATTCCATCGTTTTCGGTATTGCATCAGGCGACGGTGAATAATTATAAGCGGTTACTGCAAAGTAATATTCCTGTCCGTTGTTAAGGCGGTGGTTCTTATCCAATACATCCTGCTTGAAACTGATATAGCGTTTTATTCTTGTATTCTCGCCGCGTTGTACAACCTCTTCCCGAATATAATAAAAAGTTGGATCGATAAACTTGTCCGTTATCCATCCAACATTGTTTTTCAAGTCGTACGTTGCAATCCGGGTTGCATCCGATTTTTTTGAGTTGGCAGATGGGAGTTGATAGATGTTGTAGCCTTCGAATCCATATTCTCCTGCGATAATTTGTTTTTCAATTCTCTGAACACTTGCGAGGTCAGACCCCCACTCAAGAATAATTTCCCTGTCAAGCTCGATAACTCGTACCTTCGGTGACTCCGGCGGACGTGGTAGTGCAAATTTTATTTTTGCTAAATGGCGAGCTATATCTATATAATGACGCAGAAGCGATAAACTCGCGAGGTGGTCGTAGGCATGCCCTCCAATTACGGCATATACAATTTCAGTTGAATCACCGGGTGCAAGCTTTACCGGCCCAGTGTTGAGTGTTAATATTCGATCACCCGCAGGTGCTGAGTAGAGCGTCCCCAAACCGTCAATGAAACCTGTTCGATTGATTGGATCCCCGGAAAAAGGAAATTTAGTCGGCAACATTCCGGGTGGATGAGGATAGAGACGATCGGGATTAGTTGAGGGTTCAGGAAGATATCCACGAAGCCATTTCCACCAACGTAGCGCTCCTTCGTAGCTAAAAGGAGGATCGCCAAAACTGCTGCCTGTATATTTTGGGGAGAATGAAGTAATCCCAAGATTTCTTTTTCCATTAATACTTCGGAAATTAAAAACACCCTTATCAGTCGGACTTCCCGCTACTAATGGTCCGTAGAGTAGTGCATACCCAACTGCGGGTGGTATTAAATTGAATCTCTTGAACTCAGCATCTATCGAAGTATTGTTGTAGCAGAAAGCTGATTGACGCAATGTATCACATCCAATCAGGTCGTCTGCAAAGTCGCCGATGTCAATGTCCGACCAGATACCGATAAATAAACTATCAATCCAGAATGATCCTTTCTGTCCGCCGCCAATATCCACGCCTCCTTTATTAATAATTTTCGCCCGTTTAAAATAAGCATTGTTTATTTGGTGTGTTGATTTGTATCCCCAAAGTGTAACTTGAATTTCAAGTCCGAGTGGTTCAGTACCAAATAAGCCAATGGTTGCGGTACGATCGAGGTCATTGTAAACAGTCCATATAACCTGATCAGCAGTCGCTGATGGATCGGAACCTGCAATTCCGGGTTCATCGTAATTTCCTGATATTAAATTGTGGTGGGTAAAATCCACACTGAACGGAGGTGGGGGTTGATAGCCAGCAATTCCATTCCGTTCAATGTATGGCGCTCCGTATTGAACGGGCCACTCACGCCAATCACGTGCGTACCAACTTAAAATTTGTAATATTTGAGATTGACTAACAATGCCGATTGGAATCTCAAAATATTCAGAGGCATCTTTAAGAAGTTCCCAATTGTCGGGGTTACGTCCAAGTTCAGCATAATCCCGGCGGATGCGATACACCCTAACATCGGCGTCGTTTTCATTCGCACGCACAGCATTAGTGTCCCATCCAATTATTCGTCCTGCTCGCGTCCCGGAAAAATAGGTGGTTCCCCCGACACGAACGACTTGATTTGAATCAGGCATGGTATAAGCTGAGTCGAGATAAGCTTTTGCTCCCCATAAAATACCATCTTGATAAATTACCGAAGCGGTGCCGCGTGGGAAAATACATCCGTTCTCTCCTAATGGTGTGTGATTCGATTGTCCGTCTGCCCGCTGCCAGGTTGTTATGTTGTTTATGTTTAGAATCTGATAGGAAGGAGAGCCTGAAATTTTTGAAAGCGGTAATGGTGGATTCGATTTGTTAAAAAATTCAGACTGTTGTCCGTCAGCAGCCATTGAAAAAAGGAGTAAAGCGAGAGACACAAATTGTAGGTTCGATTTCATTTCATACCTCGATTCTCAAACCTAATCGGATTTGACGAGGAGTTCCGTAAATATCAAATCCTGTTGCAGTCATATATGCCCAACGATTTTGTAGATTGAAAATACGGTATGCCTTTTCGTAATCCGGACTTGTAATAAATTGCTGGGCAGGTAGAGAATTCAACCAACCGTCATCGGTGGGTATGCCGGTTGTCGGATAAACATTTAAAACATTCCGCCGGTTAAAGAGATTCAGAATGTCGAGCGAAAGTAAAGCCCGCACGGGGCTTTTCAAAAAAGTTTTCTCGATGCGTAGGTCAACATTAAAATACCAAGGAGTTGAAGATGCGTTGGGAGTTTCACCTGGTACTGAGTAGAGCGGGTTAATGATTGACACAACACCAGGCTTGTATGACCCATAAGCGTAATAACCTACCGGGTCAACTCTTGTATATCGCTTGCCGTTGTGAAACGATGCAATCTGTATTAAACGTAAACCATCGAGAAGCCAGCCGTCGCGCTCATCAAACTTGAATTCAAGCATCAAAGAGCCATGATGAGTTGGATTGTAACTAAATGGGTAAGATGCATTCTGAGGATACTGTTGCGGGTGGCCCCTATACCACCCGGATGCTAAAGTTTTCCAATTCTCACGGCTATCGGAGTTGTTCCCGCTGGCATCGGTTAAGGAGTAATTCAGTTGAGCAGCGAACCGCGACTCGGGTGTAAAATGAAATGTAAGCTCAAACCCGCTTGCTTTTCCTCCCCCGTCATTTTTAAGCACGAGCGATCGTGGGTAATTAACAGTCGAATCTGCCCAGGCAAGCTGTGCCTGATTGGAAAGCAACTTATAGTAAAGGCGTACATCGGCAGCTACCAGTTTATTAAAGCGGTGTGAAATTCCTGCTTCGTAGTGCATAGTATGTTCGGGCTGTAAAAACTGACCTGAAATAGAACCTTTAAGTCCATAATACGAATGACCGTCAATTAGCATTTGATTCAAATCTCTTGTTGAAATTAACACCTCATCTAAAGGAACATACCTTGCATATTTTCCCAACGAAAAATATACATCTGTTCGTTCGTTCAGTTGTGTAATAAATGAAAATCGTGGTAAAAAAAGATTTATCGGTTTACTTTTCGAGAGACGGGATTCATCAATCCAGTAGTAAACAGGATGATGAATCTTAATTAAATCAGGAATTGAAGGTAACTGCAAATCGTACCGCTCGAACCGAAGTCCTGCGTGAATTGTATGCCGCATGCCCTGAAAAATATTTTCTACATAAGCAGAACTGAAGGAGGGTGTTCGCGGGGCATCAAATCCGCTATTTACTAACTTTCCATCTACATTGTAACCATATTGATGGATATTTCCAGTTCTCAACAACCAATACCTTCGTTCCATTTCATCCTTAAATATTCTCGGAGAGTTACCATCGTAACCGTAGATAGTCTGCATCAAGTAAGATAAATTTCCAATTGAATATTTCCGCAGCACTAACCACTCGCTTGCAATTCCTGAACGCAACTCCCACGTATCTGTAACTTTTACATCTGCTTCAATCGAAGCTTGAAATGATTCGTTCTTGGATTTTTCGTATTTGTTGTTTGGAGTGCCGGGATGGTTGAATATAAAACTATTAAGAGTGTAAATTGAATATGGTCCGCGATAACGACTTCTGAATCCATTGTATCCATTTTCTGCGTTCGCGATGCTGTCTGTAAATAATTGCCAGTTGTTTCCAAAATCAGGGTCAGTAAGTTCTGAAGACTTGTTGAAATAACCGAGTGAGATCCGGTACGATAGATCGGGAATAACTTTGTGTAATGTCTGAAACCCAACAAATGAAGTGAAATTAGTAAGCATCATATTACGTTTTTGCCTGTAATAATTTTCGAGGGCGTGGGGCCACTGACTGCCTTGCGGCGTACGATCGTGTTCGAAGGAGCCGATTAACCGGAAGTGAAGGTTGTAATAGTTTGTGGTTAGGTTTGCCTGTATAGTGTTGTTTTCATTCCAATTATTGTATAGATAGTTTTTCTGAAATTCAAGCGGTCCGGGGAGAGGTTTTCCAGAATTAAATGACCACGAATCTTCCTTTAAAGTATCGAAACGGAATTCTTCCAAGAACATCGGCTGCCGGTTGCGCCAGAAGTTATGCTGTCCTGCAACAAAGAATTTTATTCCGTATGGCAACGGACCTCCCGCAGTCATTACAACGTTGCGGTAACCGTATGAGCTTGTTTTAAAAAACTGATTGCCCGGTTTGGCAAAATCATCGGAACGCATATCCGCGCTAAATTCGTATTCATCTCCTCCTGTCCGCATTCTGCTTTGAACAACCCCGCCTGTAGTCCATCCGTAATTTGCTCCGAATGCCCCGGTGTGTATTTCAAGCTGATCGATTGCTTCGGGAATCAAAGACACATTGTTCGAGTGTTTGATAGGGTTTGTGACATTAAAACCGTCGAGTAAGTATGTGATATCGTTTGCACGGCTTGCACGCAAATGCAGGTTGCCGTTGATTTCTATGATCCCGGGAAAAAGAGGGAGATATGATTCAATCCCACGAATTGGCAGACGATTAATATCGTTAACTGTAAGACGATAAAAAGTATGAGGAAGTTGTATTTTGGATGTTGTTTGAGCGACTAGCTGAGTGTAAAAGAGGATACTCATACTGTAAAGAAATAATTTCAACTGTAAAGTTGTTCGGTCCATTTTGAAGATCCTTTCAATAACCTCGAATACAATATACATAACGGAAAAGGAATTATCAAGTTAACGAAATGGAAATTTATCCATTTACACAATGATTCAATGGTTAAGTGGCGAATCTGTTTAAAAAAACCCAACTTTTCGTTAAGAAAAATCGCCTTTAAATAAAAACTTAAATCTTAAGTTTGCTGCTATCCCGTTTTCTTCAATGCTTCTGCGCCGCCTACAATTTCAAGCAGCTCTTTCGTGATTGATGCCTGACGGGCTTTGTTGTAAACTAACTGTAAATTTCTTATCAAATCGTTAGCGTTTATTGTGGCGTTTTCCATAGCGGTCATTCGCGATCCTTGCTCGGCTGCATTCGATTCCAATAAAATACGCCACATTTGGAAATTAAGATGCTTTGGTATCAACGAATCTACGATCTTTTTACTGGACGGTTCGTAAATGTAATCGGCAGGATTGCTATCCTTTGATTGAATTGATTCTAAAGGAATCGGAAGAAGTTGTTCGATAACAATCCGTTGCTGAGCTACGGTTTTAAATTCGTTGTAAATCACTTCGATTTTATCGCATTTACCTTTTAAGAAACTGTTGCTAATTTCCGTAATGATATTTTTAGCGATCCGAAAATCTAAATGCGAAAATATACCGATGTGTTTACTCTCAATTTTTATCTCTTTTTTTACAAAATAATCGTATCCCTTTTTACCAACAGTTATCAAACGCAGATTACAACCCGGGTCAGAATAATAGCGGTTGATCTGCTGTCGTGTAGTGCGGATGATATTGGAACTAAAGGCTCCGCAAAGTCCTCTGTCGGAGGTAACGACTACAAGAATGACATTTTTGACTTCACGTTGTGCGAAGAAAGGATTTGAAAAATCTTGATTGTTAGCTGATAAATTTTGCAGAAGTTCTTTTATCTTGCGTGCGTATGGGCGCGCCGAAATAATAGCATCCTGAGCGCGGCGTAACTTTGCGGCTGCCACCATTTTCATCGCTTTTGTTATCTTCTGTGTGTTTTTAACACCAGCTATACGGCGGCGTATTTCACGTAGCGTCGGCATCTTTTATCCTAATTTAAACGAAGCTAAAAATTCTTTTAATACCGAATGAAGTTTATTAGTAATCGGTTCGGTAAGGTCTTTCTTTTCTGAAATCTCATTCAACAAATCTTTATGTTTTAGATGCATTGTTTCTAAAAACTCTTTTTCGAATCGTTGAACGTGTCCTAACGGAAGTTCATCTAAATAGCCGTTTGTGCCAGCAAAAATTACAATTATTTCATCTTCAACAGACATCGGGTTATACTGTCCTTGTTTCAGAAGTTCAACGAGTCGCGAACCACGTCGTAGTTGTGCCTGTGTAGATTTATCTAAATCGGAACCGAACTTTGCAAAAGCTTCCAATTCCCGGTATTGAGCTAAATCGAGACGAAGTCTGCCAGCAATTTTTTTCATAGCTTTAATCTGAGCGTTACCGCCTACACGCGATACCGAAATACCTACGTTGATAGCGGGGCGAACGCCCGAGTTGAATAATCCAGGCTCCAAATAAATTTGTCCATCGGTAATAGATATTACGTTTGTGGGAATGTAAGCCGATACGTCGCCGGCTTGAGTTTCGATAATCGGCAGTGCAGTTAAACTACCGCCGCCAAGCTCTTCGGATAATTTTGAGGCACGCTCTAACAAACGTGAGTGGAGGTAAAAAACATCGCCTGGATATGCTTCGCGTCCTGGGGGCCTGCGTAGTAGTAACGACACTTGCCGGTATGCTTGTGCGTGTTTCGATAAGTCGTCGTAGATTACTAAAGCGTGCCGGCCGTTGTCTCTAAAATATTCGCCTAACGTTGCTCCCGAATAAGGCGCTATGAACTGCAACGGCGATGGCTCGTTAGCATTCGATGCTATTACAGTTGTGTATTCCATTGCGCCCGATTCTTCTAATTTAGCGACAACTTGAGCTACTGTTGAACCTTTTTGTCCGACTGCAACATAAATACAGAAGACTGGTTTCACACCAGATGCGCGAGCTTTTTCGGTGTGTGTATATTTTTGATTGATGATAGTATCAACTGCGATAGCTGTTTTTCCCGTTTGCCGGTCGCCGATGATAAGTTCCCGCTGACCTCTGCCTATCGGGATCATTCCATCGACTGCCTTAATACCGGTTTGCAATGGTTCTTTTACCGGTTGTCGCTGAATTACACCTAAAGCTTTCCGTTCGATCGGCAAATATTTATCTGCTTTTATCGGACCGTGTCCGTCGATCGGTTGACCCAATGGGTTGATTACTCGTCCTAACATTTCTTCACCAACAGGCATCGAAGCAACTCGACCAGTTCGTTTTACAGGGTCGCCTTCTTTAATATACCGGCTTTCACCGAAAAGAATACACCCGACATTATCTTCCTCTAAATTAAGAACCATACCAAACACGCCGTTCGGGAATTCTACCAGTTCGCTCGCCATTACGTTTTGTAAACCGTAAATGCGCGCAATTCCGTCGCCGACTTGTAATACTGTTCCGACTTCATAAGTGTCGATTTCTTTATCAAAACTTGAGAGTTGTTTTCGTAATATCGCCGATACTTCGTCGGGTCTGATTTCTACCATTCTATTCCTCTATATTTTTTTCGTCTTAAGTGTTAAAATGCTGTTTTAGAATATCGAACTGATTTAAAATACTCCCATCGTAAACAGTATCATTGATTTGTATTTTGAATCCGCCGATAAGAGTAGGATCGATTTTGAAATGTGTTCGAACTTTCTTTTTTGTGAGACCTTCTAACCGTTTCGTAACTTTCTCTTTTTGTTCATTGCTGAACGCAACTACAGCGGATATATCTGCATTCACTATACCTCGCCTTTCATCTAAAAGTGATTTAAAACTATTGATGATTGCCGGCACAATTGCCTCACGATTTTTAGTGGTTAACAGTAGAAGAAATTTTATAGTAATCGGATCAACTTTATTTTCGAAAAGATCCAACATTATCTTTTTCTTCTTTTCGGTGTTGATGATTGGACTTTTTAAAAAAAGCTTAAAATCGTTCGAAGTATTCAACAACTTCTCGAGGGTTTCAATATCGGAGAAGAGTTTCTCTACTTTATTTTCTTCTACGGCAATCTGTAAAAAAGCCGTTGCATAACGTTGTGCAGCTTTTGATTCTATCATAGCTTAATTTTTCGGCAGTTCATCTAAATATGAATCGACTACTTTCCGATGTTTTTCATCGTCGAGGGTTTCGCCAATTATTTTTTTTGCGGTGTTGATTGCCAAATCGGCAACTTCGCTTCGCAATTTGAGTAGTGCGGCTTCTTTTTCTCTCTCGATTTCCAATTTCGCCGATTCGACCATATGCCGCGCTTGATGATGTGCCTTCTCAACTATTTCAGCTTTCAGTTTTTCGCCAAGTTCGTGTCCTTCTTTTAATAGCTTCGAGGCTTTAACTTCGGCGTTGGCTATGTGCTTTTTGTTTTCAGCAGCTTGATGTTCGGCATCGCGTGCAGCTTTCTCGGCTCTGTCAATCGAGCTTCGGATGTGTTCCTCTCGCTTTTCGAGAGCTGTAAGTAGCGGCTTCCATGCTAACTTCTTCAACAAAAACATCAGTATCAGAAAAGTTACTATTGTCCAGATTATTAATCCGGGATTTATATCTAACATTTTATTCTCGAAGTTTTATCTTACTTGGTAGCAAGGATTATGCAAATTGCAAGAGCAAAAAATGTTGCACCTTCGATAAGAGCTGCAGCAATTAACATCGAGGTTCGAACTTGACCGGCGACTTCCGGTTGACGTCCGCTTGCTTCCATTGCTGCTGCTGCAAGCTTTCCGATTCCAAGTCCGGCTCCGATCACTGTTAATGCTGCGCCGATTCCGGCTGCTAAATATCCAAATGCGTTTGCTTCCATTTTATATCTCCAATTTTATTTTTTGTTAAGTGTTTATTAATTAATGTGAATTTTCTTTATCAGTACTTACCTGCATCCCAAGTCCCATAAATAAGGAAGTGAGCATTGTGAAAATGTAAGCTTGCAGGAATGCTACAAATAATTCTAAAATATATATTCCAACAGCAAAAGCAATTGGAATTGGTGCAACCCAAATTGTCTTGAATATAAATATCAATCCAATCAACGAAACTATTACAATGTGTCCGCCTGTCATATTTGCAAATAAACGGATACATAGTGCAAATGGTTTTGTGAACAGTCCGAGGATTTCAATCGGAATCATTATGGGCCAAAGTATCCAATGAACGCCCCCTGTTAAATGAGCAAGGTAATGACCGAAACCTTGTTGGCGGATGGCAGAAGCCTGTATCATCACAAATGCGATTAATGCCAGAGCGGCTGTTACACTTACGTTGCTTGTAGAAGTTGAACCGTAGGGAACGAGTCCGGTCAAGTTCATAATTAAAATGAAAAAGAATGTTGTGAGAAAATAAGGCATATAACGGACGCCCTCTTTTCCCATGTTGGGCATTACAATTTCATCGCGTATAAAAACTACAAACACTTCGATAAAATTACCAATCCCTTTTGGAATTTTTGATTTAGTATTTTTTCGTGCTGCCGCAACAGCAATGAACAAAACAATTATTGCCGATATCCAGAGAAAGAAAACATGTTTTGTTATGGAGAAATCAATTTCAATTCCAAATAGGTTGACAGGAGGGAAGTGGGGTAGATTAATATATCCGAATGGAACTTCGAGGTAGGGCGCATCTTGTGTGTGATGAAGCAGTTCCACGAAAATATTTTCTTTATGTTCAGTGTGTGCCGCAACTGTATCAGTCATAGCCGATATTGTGTGTTGCGAAGATTTTAATGTGTCGATTACAGAACTCATTTACGATGTTTTTGCTCTAACTTTTTGTTCAATATAAAAAATTTCGAGGACAAGAAAAATTACATAATAAATAAAAAGTGAAATAATAAATGCCAATACATGCAGTTTTATAATCTGAATTACGAACAACATAGCAAGCAACAGCACGAACATACGAAATCCCATTCCACCGAGAATAGTTTTTAAAAATCTGGTCATCGATTTGTTGAAAGCATATTCGATTGAAAGATATCCGACAATAATATTTGCTGTGCTTAGTATTGCACCGACAGCTGCGGCAATTATAATTTCCGAGTTCGAATACACAGCCAGTGGATAAGAAGCTATTACTATACTAATTATTAAAATCCAAAATATTTTTTTGAAGAACGATATATCAATTTTCATTTTTATTTGATGTATTTGATTTTTTGGATTCAGCCGAAACAAACTTAAAGAAATGATAGAATCCGGCTGAGATCCCAAAAAAAATTCCTACTATCATAAGCCAGGGTTGTGTCGAGAATTTATCGTCAGCCCATTTACCGACTAAAAACATAATTATAACCATAGCTGCCATTTGAACGCCGATAGCTAAATAGGGCATTGCCTCGCGGTAAGCTTTAGCTAAGTGGTTCAAATCTTTTAAATTCATTTTTCGAAAAATTACCCTTTTGTATCAGGTTGCAACGGGAGAGTTTTACTCCCCGACATCGTGCAGTTACCGTCGAATATTGCTCCTTCGTCGATAACGAGCTTTGCTGCTCGGATGTCGCCGCTAACGATTGCTTTGTTTTCCAGAACTAATTTTTCCTGAACAGTGATGCTGCCTTTTATTTTTCCGCCGATTGAAATATTTTTCGCCGAAACAGAACCTTCGATTTCGCCGGATGAGCCAACTGAAACCAATTCGCTCGCAAATAATTCACCGATTACTTTACCGTCTATGCGGATGTTTCCTCTGCTTCGCAACTTGCCTTCGATGATTGTTCCAGTTCCAATTAAGTTAAGTTCGTTCGAGATTTCACTTTTTGATGCCAACTAATTAATCCTTCATTTTTTTAATTAATTCAATAAATAATCTTTCGGGTCGATTGCAATTTCGTCTTTCCAGATTTCGAAATGCAAATGCGGACCTGTACTTTCTTTACCTGTATTGCCTAACAATGCAATTGGTTCGCCGCGTCGCACCGTTTGGCCGGTTGTTTTCAAAAGCCGCTGGTTGTGTTTGTAAACAGTTCTGAATCCGTTTGCGTGTGCGAGGATAATCATATTTCCATAATCGTAAGACCAGTCGGCAAAAATAATTGTTCCTGGTGCCGAAGCAAATATCGCACTTCCTTCTTTTCCGGAAATATCAATTCCTAAATGTCCGTTTTCAAAATTAAAGTCTCTCGTTACCAAACCATCGATCGGTTTTGTAAGCGGGAGGTCGGGCATTCCGAATTCGCCTTGTGTAGAAATTCGCAGCGGGTTAAATATTTTTTCATCGGAACCGAACAACGGTGTTGTTTCCACTCTTTCGATTTCAACATCAGGCTCAGTTTTTAGATTAATTTTGGGTTCGTTCGCCGGTTCAGTATATCTTTCTACCAATATGCTATCCGAGTCGCTTATTTTTTCGCCTAAAGCTTTTCTAAGTTTTAAATTGTATTGCCGCAGAACTACGATTTCATTAATCAAAGTATTCAGTTTCTCCTGTACCTGAATAATCTGTTTGCCGTATCTGTTCTCGATTTCGGGATCGGTTATCGGAAGAAAATGACCTAACGGAGTATAAATTAGTAAACCGATAACGAAAACGGCTATCAATCCAATTGCCGAAACAGACATCAGGAGCAAGCTAAATTTTCCGACAGTAAAGTTCTTGGCATTTTCAGATTTATTGCCTGGAACAATTACGATAGTTAATTTTTCTTTTTTCCGCTTACGGGGTTCCTTTAATTGCATAAAATCGGCAAAAATATAATTAAAAATGGGGTGAAAACAAAATTGTAATAAAATGGGTTAGTTATAAATTACCTTTCCGATTCGTCTTTCTCGCCGCTCCTCACTTACACCGTTTCTTCGCTTCACCTTCTCTAAATAATCGGTTTTTACTTCGAAGTATGCCTCAGCGCCTGCCTTATTAATTCCTCGACGGATAAATCTTTATTTTCTTTTAATACCTCTCGAATTGCATTTTCGGCGGTATTGCGATTGTAACCAAGCGATATAAGAGCATTCAGCGCATCGTTCCGCGTTTTAATTTGTGGAGAAGTTGCAGGGAAGGAGGGAAGTTCTATTTCAGCTTTTCCGATTTTGTCGCGGAGTTCTAATAGCAACCGTTCGGCTGTTTTTCTTCCAACACCTTGAAGCGAAGTCAACGCAGCAATGTCGCCGGTTTGTATAGCTGATTTCAATTCATCGGCAGTCATTCCTGATAGCATACCCTGTGCGATTTTGGGACCGATTCCGGAAACCGAAATTAAAAGTTTGAACATCTCCCGTTCCGATTCCGAAGAGAACCCAAATAACAGCAAAGCGTCTTCGCGGACGTGCAAATATGTAAAAACTTTTACCTGATCATTAGCCGAACTTAATTGCTCGTATGTTGTCAGCGATATGTTTAAACTATATCCAACTCCGTTTACGTCTATCACAATTTCAGTTGGAGTTTTGTAAGTTAATTTTCCGGTTAGATATGATAACATAGCTTTTAGGTTTTATAGATTTGTTGTTGTCGATTACAAAAGCTTTCCAGTCTTTATATCTTCGAGAGTTCTGTTGAAATTGTTTTTTGGGAATAATGAGTGAATTGACTGAACGGAACGAGTGGCAGATAGCAACGGCCAGAGCATCTGTAATATCGTAATATTTTGTCCCGACTTTGTCGGGATGAAGTTTCAGAATCGATTTTACCATATATTGAACCTGTTCTTTTGAAGCGGCGCCGTTACCTACCACAGCTTTTTTAACTTCACGCGGCGAGTATTCTGATAAAGCAATTTTGTTGATAACTGCCGAAAGCATCGCCACACCGCGTGCTTGACCCAATTTCAAAGCCGACTGTGCATTCTTTCCATAAAAAGCCGTCTCAATTGCTATTTCGTCGGGCTTGTATTTTTTAATTACGCTATCTAATGTTTGAAATATAACTCCAAGCCGGATTGGTAAATCTGTTTTACTATTATTTACAATGGCATCGCATTTAACCAGACTAAATTTTCCGTTGTTCAGTTCGATGATTCCAAAACCTGTAATCATCGAGCCGGGATCAATTCCTAAAATTATCCGTTTATTTTTTACGGTTTTCATCGAAACCTGTTTGGTTAAGCTTGATAGTTAGCCAAAACCTTTTCGTCTATATCGAAATTAGGATAAACATTCTGAACATCTTCGTTTTCTTCTAAAGCGTCCATTAGTTTTAGAACTTGTTCGGCATCTTTACCTTCGACCTTTACTAAATTTTCAGGAACCAAAGAAAGTTCCGCTGATTCTATTGCGATTTTATTTGCTTCGAGAGCTTTTTTAACAGGTTCAAATGTTTCGGGAGTAGTGTTAACTTCGTAGAACTCGTCTTCCACTTTCAAATCATCGGCGCCCGCATCTAAAATAATTGCGAGTATATCGTCTTCTGTGTAATTTGATTTTGGAATTTGAATAACACCTTTGCGATGGAAGCTCCATGCAACCGAACCGGCTGTTGCTAATTTACCGTTGTTACGCTCTAACATATGGCGCAGTTCGGAAACAGTTCTGTTTTTATTATCAGTTACCGATTCGATTATCAAAGCAACACCACCGGCACCGTATGCTTCGTAAGTAACGTCTTCGTATGAAACACCGGGGAGCTCGCCTGTACCTTTCATAATTGCGCGTTTGATATTATCGGCGGGCATATTACTCGCCTTCGCTTTATCGACGGCTAAGCGTAACCGTGGGTTTCCGTTTGGGTCGCCGCCGCCCATCTTGGCAGCGATAGTTATTTCTTTAATAATTTGTGTAAAAATTTTTCCTCTCTTCGCATCGGTGGAAGCTTTTTTGCGTTTGATGGTTGCCCATTTTGAATGTCCTGACATATCGCTATTCTCCTTTTAAAAAATAATTTCAGCGTAAATCTCTTATTTTAAGTTGTGGAAATGCATCGCCAGCCGGTGCGCCACCTTGCCAATCCGACTCGTTGATTGAAAATACCAGATCCATTTCCTTTGTGCTGCTTATAGATGCATTAACTTTGTCTTTCAGGTGACCGAGGTTAAAACCGATTGCATCGAAGACCAAATTGTTTTGCTTAATTTTTAATCGCAAATGATTTTTTCCAACAATTTTTAGAGGTGCGGTGGCTTGAACTTTTGAAACCAAAAATACGGGGCGCAAGTTACCTGGTCCGAATGGAGCAAATTCTTTTAATATCTTCTGGAACCGTGGCGTAATATCTGTAAGTTGAATTTCAGAATCAACCTTGATTTCAGGTTTAAGTAGTTCTTCGCTGAGTAATTCTTTAACTGTTACGTTGAAGGCAAGCTTAAATTCATCGAGCCTTTCCAACTCAACCGAAACACCTGCAGCATACTTGTGTCCGCCAAATTGCAATATCGTATCTTCAACCCGCTTTAATGCCTGATAAATATCGAAACCAGCTATGCTTCGGGCTGAGCCTTTTGCAACTCCATCGATAGTGGTCATCATAATTGTGGGTAAGTAATATTTTTCGACTAAACGTGAAGCAACAATACCTATCACACCCGGATGCCAATCTTCTTGATGTAAAATAATTGATAAATCGTTGTCCTCATTTACGTAATTTTCAACAAGTTGTTGGGCGTTGGCGAAAGTATCTTCGTCAATTTTTCTTCGATTTTGATTTTCTGTTTCTAAAACTTTAGCTATTTTTAAAGCATCTTGATAGTCGTGGCTGATTAACAATTCTACAGCCCTGCCTGCATCGCCGAGACGTCCGACAGCATTGATACGTGGTGCGAGTATGAATACAATTTGAGATGAGCTTAATTCCTCCGACTTAATTCCGGAATTATCCATAAGTGCCCTTATCCCGGGTCTCGGATTTTCATTAATTTTCTGTAGTCCCAATTTTACAATCGTACGGTTCTCGCCGACAAGCGGAACGATGTCGGCAGTTGTTGCCAACGTAACAAAGTCGATAAATGAAAAAGCAAAATCTTCCTGTCCAATTTTTTGTCCCACAGCTTGGATAAGTTTGAATCCAACTCCACAACCGCACAGCGATTTAAAAGGGTAGTTACAGTTTGGCAGCAGCGGGTCGAGAACAGCATAAGCTTTTGGAATTTCAGCGTTTGGTTCATGGTGGTCGGCAATTATTACATCGATGCCTAATGAATTGGCATAGTCCACTTGTTCGTTGGCAGTGATTCCACAATCGATAGCGATTAACAGTGTGGCGCCGTGATTTTTTGCTAAATCTATTCCATAATTCGATATGCCATATCCTTCTTTCACACGGTCAGGAACATGATAGTACGTATGATCATTAAATTTTTTGAAGAATAGATAGAGCATTGCAATGCCGCTGGTACCATCTACATCGTAATCGCCGTATATCATAATTTTTTCTTTTGTGTCGAGAGCAGTAAGAATTCGACTCACGGCTTTATCCATTCCACTCATCAGAAACGGATCGTGCAAGTGCTCAAATTTAGGTCTAAAATACTGCTTTGCTGAATCGTAATCCTCAATTCCACGATTGACTAATATTTTTGCAATAACATTAGGAACATTTATATCTTTTGAAAGCTTTTCAATTTTTTCAATTTGAGGTTCGTTCGTTAAAGTCCATCGGTATTCTCTTATCATATATATTATGCATTCTTTAAAAGTTAAATTGGAGAAGAAGTAGAAACGACGACAAAACGTAAATCTATAAGCCGAATTTTGTTTCCCGTTACCCCGCAAGAAGCGGAGGAACGGGGCTGCAATCATTTCTCTAATGCGACTTACCCATCCTGCTTTCCCCTCCAAAGAGAGGAAGTTGAACGGACAACTCTTCATTCCGCCAAAACGGAAAAGCGGGACTTACATGGTCTTGCTCCGGATAGGGTTTGCCGTGTGGCGCCAGAAGCGCCATCCCTTTCGGGACCTCCGCCATTACTGACGAAGCGGTGAGCTCTTAACTCGCCTTTTCACCCTTACTCCATTCGGTCAATAAATTGACGGAACGGAGCGGTATTTTTTCTGTGGCACTTTCCGTTGCAGTAACCTTTCGGCTACAGCACCCTCGTTTTCACAAGGTGTCCTGTCCTGCGGAGTTCGGACTTTCCTCTCCGCAACAAGTTGCGGAGCGATTGCACGATTTACGTTCGTCGTCCTACTCTACTATCTACCAATCCGCCAAAGGCGGATTATGTTAATTAAATTTTTATAGGTTGCTTGCTGTCAATTCCAGCATTAGCAAGAAGGTCAGCATCGCGGTTTAGTTCACGCTTAATATGTTTTATCTCGCACTTAAATCCGCCTTTGGCGGATCGTAAAACGCACTGCACGCGTTCAAATATCTCTTTTATACCTTCATTCCTAACTCGATATTGCCTGTTCATCTGTCGGACTAATAGTTCGCTGTCCGAATGGATTGTAATCTTGGTACAATTTAAATCTTTCGCTTTTTTCAGGCATGCGATCAAAGCAGTGTATTCGGCAATATTATTTGTTGCCTTGCCAATATATCCATTAATCGAAGCAAGTGTATTGCCTGCTTCGTCTATCAATAAAACGCCGATACCACTTTCGCCCGGGTTACCACGCGAGGCTCCGTCGATGAAGGCATTAATTTTCATAAAAGGTTTTTACTTCCTTCAACTATTGTATCGGAAACTAATATTCTGCCGCAACGTTCACAAGTAAACATGTTTGTGTTTTGCCGCAGTTCCTGAATTTTCTGAGGCGGTAAACTATTATAGCATCCGCCGCATGCATTACGTTTAACAGAAACCACTGCTAATCCGTTTTTTGCTTTCCGGATACGACTGTAAGTCGCTAAATCTTGTTTATTTACACGTGCTACTAACTTTTCGCGCTCGTGTTGTACTTTTAATTCTTCTTCTTCGTTCTCTTTTATGATAACATCCAGCTCGGCTTGTTTTTCTTCTAATTCCTCTTCAGCAGTTTTAAGTTCTTCTCTGAGTTTTTCGAGATCCTCTTTTCCATTCTTGATATTACCCTCGAAAATTATGATGTCATTTGTCAGTTGTTCAATTTTTTTTTCTGAATTTTCAATTTCGTGAGTCAGTGCATCATATTGTTTATTGGTTTTTACTTCGTACTGCTGTTTTTTGTATTTTGTGATTTTTTCGGATAAGCTTATTTGCTCAACATCCCCCTCATCACTTTTTTTCTTGTTGTTCTTAATTTCTGCTTCCAGTTCTGTAATCTTTGTTTTTAGTGAGTTTACTGCTTCAGTAAGCTGATTCACTATCGCCGGAAGTTCGCCTTTAAAATCTTCAAGCTCATCGAGCTGAGAATCGACCTGTTGTAGTGCGTATAGAAAACGTAATTTTGTTTCCAATAATTTCTCCAAAATATTTTATATGTTTTGAATTGGATTTTTTATCTGCGTTGTCGCTGAAATCTGAATATTTTCCTTCAGCGAGATAAACTTGTTTTTTAAATAATTCACAATAGAATCGACAATTGCTACTTCGGTTTCGAAATGTCCGGCATCGACAAGTAGAATTATTCCATTAGCTTCAATGAATGAATGGTATCCCACATCGCCGGTAACAAATGCATCGGCTTTAGCAGCTATCGCATCGGGAATTAAGTTGCTTCCTGAACCACCGCAAACAGCTACAGTTTTTATTTTGTCCTGACTGCCTTCGACGTATTTAATGTTTTCGGCATTTAATTTTTCTTTTGCATGTTGCAAAAATTTTTTTTGAGTTAATGCTTCTTCAAAAGTTCCGATTGCCCCGGCACCATAATATTCCGATACGATTTCCAAAGGATAGATATCGAAAGCGGGTTCTTCGTAAGGATGCGAACGACGTAGGGCACTCGTAACATCGGATAATTTCCAATTTGGTACAATCATCTCCAATTTTATTTCTTCCACCTTTTCGAACTCTCCGGGAGAGCCGATAAATGGTTTGGTCTCCTTGCCCCCTTTGAATGTGCCGATTCCAGAAGTGCGGAAAGAGCAATAATCGTAATTTCCAATGACGCCAGCGCCGGCGTTTGCCATACTCTCAGCAACTTTTTCGGTGTAATCGGACGGAACAAACACTGCTATTTTTTTGAAATGCGATTCTGTCGGCTTCAAAATTTTGATGTTTTTTAATTCCAACTTTTGAGCAAGTGTATAGCTTACACCATATTTAGTAAAATCTAAATTTGTATGAGCGGCGATTACCGAAATCCGGTTTTCGATTAGTTTAAATATTAATTGTCCGATTCTATCATTAGAATTAATGGATTTAATTGGATTGAATATCAGCGGATGATGAACGATGAGTAAATCAATGTTCTTGGATATACACTCGTCAACTACATCGATTGTAACATCTAATGCAGCTAAAATTTTATGAACAGGTTTTTCGTAACTGCCAACCTGCAAACCAATGTTGTCTCTTTCCCATGCTAATTCTTTGGGTGCCCATTCAGATATTAGGCTATTTATTTCTTTAATCGTCATTCTGGAATAAAAAAAGTCCTGATTTATCAGCAGGACTTTTTTAGAAACTCTTTATGTTATTTTTTTCGTTTGTAAAGATTTTTGAGTTGAGGGTATTGTTCTTTTTGATACCCTCGAGAGTCGGAAAAATTCTTTCAATTTTAAGAGAAAATGTTTGAACACGCATTATCATAACTGTTTTAATATAGAAATATCCGTTTATAAATGCAAGTTACTTTAAGGCTTCGGAAACATCGATATCACGTAATGTTAAGATTTCCTTTTCAATTATTTTCAAGTTTGTAATCAATTCTTGCAAAATTTTTTCAGATTCAGCGGTTAGCTTCTGGCGCGAAATAATATCGGTGCTTATTCTGATTGCTGCCAGCGGGTTATTGAATTCGTGACAGATAGTAACAATGAGTTCACGGATAGCCTCCGCTCTTTTCTCAGAAATCATTTTTGTCTTTTCGGCAGTTTCAATTTGTCTTTTTATTTTAACCCGTTCCAAAACAGTTATTATTGCACGCGGCAATAAAGTATCAACAGCTTCGTCTTTGATGAGATAATCTTCAACGTTATACCTCATAGCTTCAATAGCTAATTTGAAATTTTTGTGAGTAGTTAAAAATATTATGGGTACCGATATACCTTGTTCGGAAATTTCTTTTACAATCTCTAAACCGTTTTGATCGGGAAGATAATAATCTACCAAAATTAATTGGATGTTCGGGTTGGTTTTTAGTTCAGCAACTGCTTTCTGACCATTTTCCTTCCAAATTAAATTGAATCTCCTACCGGGGAATTTATTTAAAAGATGCCTTGCTACACTAACATAAGCCGCGTCATCGTCAATCAGTAGTATGTTGATTGTATCGAAATCCATCATTTTACCTATTTTTTGAATTATTATAGTATTTGTTATCATAATTTACAAGTATTTTTTTTTAATTGCTATAAGAGTTGATTTTATTAAATCATTTTCTTAACTTACTAACGTAAAGAACATGAGTTAAAAGAAGGTCGAATTTAATTCGTAAATTCAAGTAATATAAATTAGGAGCTTAACATGTCAGAAAAAAGTAAAATTTTAGTAGTTGACGATGAAGATACACTTCGTACAGTTCTCAGTCAGGAGTTAAAAGGTGAAGGTTATGAAGTTGAAACAGCAGCCGACGGGTTACTCGCCTTAGACGCTATTAAGCAAAATAATTTTGATCTGGTTCTGTTGGATATTAAGATGCCCAATATGGATGGTTTCGAGGTTTTAAAGTATATCAAACAAAACCACAAAGATTTAAAAATTATTATGTTGACAGGTTTTGCCGACCTTAAGAATGCAATCGAATCAAAAAAATTGGGAGCAGAAGATTTTGTTAGTAAACCTTATGACCTGGTCGATTTACTAACCACCATCGAAAGAGTATTAAGTGAGTAAATGGTTCAACGAGATAAGATTCTTATCGTTGACGATGAGATTCAATTAAGTAATCTTCTTCAGTCCGAACTACAGGAAACTAACCGCTATATAGTTGACCTCGCATTTGATGGTGTGGAGGCTATCAATTTAATTCAAAACAATCTTTATGATGTTATCCTCCTTGATATAAAGTTACCTCGTGTGGGTGGATTCGAGGTTTTGCAATTTATACAGGAAAAGTCGCCGGACTCGCAAGTTATAATTTTATCCCGTTATGGCGATGTAAAAACAGTTGTCCAAACTATGAAACTTGGTGCCTACGATTTCATCGGGAAACCTTACGACATTGATGAACTTCTGAATGTACTCGAACGAGCCATCGAAAGGAAAAAACTATTAATAAAAAGTAAACTGTTGGAAAATGAGCTTTCCAAAACTTCGAGTGCCGAAATTATTGGAAAAAGCCCGGCTTTCTTACAGGTTCTTGATGATGCGCGAAGAATCGCCGACAGCGATTCGTTCGTGTTGATCGAGGGAGCCAGCGGAACGGGAAAAGAATTAGTTGCCCATTTGATTCACAAGAGTAGTCCGCGAAAAGATTATCCCTTCGTGGCAGTCAATAGTGCTTCAATTCCGGATACACTGCTGGAGAGCGAATTGTTCGGTTACGAGAAAGGCGCATTTACAAATGCATACGCTGTAAAGCAGGGCTTGGTAGAAGTAGCCAATGGCGGAACGCTATTCCTCGATGAAACAGGAGATATCAGTATGCAAATTCAACCCAAGCTTCTACGTTTTTTAGAAACAGGTAATTTCAGGAGAGTTGGAGGAACACACGAAATTCATGTTGATGTAAGAGTGATATCGGCAACCAATAAAGATTTACACGAAGAAGTTCGTAACGGAAAATTTCGTGAAGACTTGCTCTACCGTTTGAACGTTGTTACATTACACATCCCGTTATTACGTGATCGGATCGAGGACATTCCGCTTCTGATCGAATATTTTCTGAAGAAAAAAGCAAAAGTTAAAGAACCAAAAATTATCAGCCCCGAAGCCCGTGAAGTCCTGATGAATTACACTTGGCCCGGTAACGTGAGAGAGTTAGAACATGTAATCGAAGGAGCCGTCTTACTATCTCCGGATTATATTATCCAACCGACAGATTTAAAGATGCATATTGGAGGCAGACAAAATTCCATCGCGCCACACACTGAAGTTGTTGGTATAAATAAAAATTTTAATCATCAAACTCTCTCTATCGATGAAGTCGAAAAAATTCACATCGAAAACGTTTTAAAGATGATGAAAGGGAATAGGACCAAAACTGCTGAAGTTCTGAAAATCAGCCAGAAAGCTCTCTACTTAAAAATCAAACGATACGAAATCACACCCTAAATAATATTTTTATTGCAATGTAGCCTAAATTTTATTAAATTTTCAATAAATTCACCAAAAATTAAATAGCTAAAGAGCGAGTTATATGAAAGCTATCATAATGGCAGGGGGTTTTGGGACACGACTCAGGCCTCTAACAGCAAATATACCTAAGCCAATGGTTCCAATTGTAAATAAGCCGATGATGCAGCATATCGTCAGCTTGTTAAAAAACCACAACATAGATAATATTATTTCTTCGCTATTTTACCAACCGGAGGTTATCTCAAGTTATTTCGGGAACGGTGAAAAATATGGTGTAACGATGAGTTACGTACGGGCAGAAGCCGACTACGGAACTGCCGGCAGCGTTAAAAATGCGGTCGTGTCGTTGGGAATTTCGAACGATAAAATACTGATTATCAGCGGCGACGTTTTAACAGATGTCGATTTAACTCAAGCAATTGAATTTCATAATTCAAAAAAAGCCAAGGCAACGCTTGTATTAACACACGCTAACAATCCGCTGCAATTTGGTGTTGTAATTACTGAGGATGACGGAAGGATTTCCCGTTTCCTCGAAAAACCTACATGGGGCGAAGTTTTTTCAGATACAATAAATACAGGTATTTATATTTTAGAGCCCGAAGTACTAAAGCTTATCCCATATCGTGAGGAATTCGACTTCAGCAAGGATTTGTTCCCTTTAATGCTCGAACAAAAAATGGATCTTTACGGATACATTGCCGATTGTTACTGGCGGGATATCGGAAATCTTTATGATTATCAAGAAGCACATTTGGATTTCCTGAATGGAAAAGTTAAAGTTAAAACCGACGGTACGCAAAATAAAAATTTTGTGTCCGGCGAAAAAACTGTTATTAAAACTGCTCCAGAAAATTTTTCAGGAAATAATTTGATTGGTAAGAATTCCGTGATTGATGAGCATGCTATTATTTCGAATTCTGTTATCGGCGACCATTGCAAGATAGGGGCAGGCTCAATTATCAAAAATAGTGTAATCTGGAGCGGTTCCAAGATAGGAAAAAATTCAGAACTTTCAGCCGATGTGATCGGTTTCGATTGCGATATTCAAGATGAGGTGATTATCGGCGATAATGTTTTTATAAGCGACAAGTGTATCATCGGCAACAAAGCGAAGTTGATAGCTAATATTAAACTCTGGCCCGAAAAGATTGTAGAAGATTCTGCTGTTCTGAATCGTAGTTTGGTATTAGAAGACCGGTGGCTGAAAGAATTGTTCACGGATGCACGTGTAACAGGACTTTCGAACCTCGAGATGAATCCTGAATTCGGCGCCCGGCTCGGCGCTGCATTAGGTACATATTTAGGTGTTGGAAAAATAGTAGCAACAAGCCGCGATTCCGATAATGTTTCACGAATGTTGAATCGTGCTATGATATGCGGTTTACTTTCTGCTGGCGTTAGCGTGAACGATTTGCGTGCTATGCCAATTCCGCTCGTACGTCACGAACTTAGCACAGGCAACGAAGCAGCGGGCATTCATGTGAGGAAATCTCCTTACAACAAAGCGATGACTGATATAATATTTTTCGATTCCAACGGAAGAGATTTACCAATCCGGAAAACTAAATCAGTCGAACGGATATTCTTCGGAGAAGATTATCTGCGTGCACCTGCTAACAAGGTGGGTAGTATCCATTTTTCTGAAAGGACAAACGAAGTTTATCGCCAGAAGTTTTTGTCGTCTTTAAATCTCGAAGCAATCAAGAAAGCTAAATTCAATATTGTATTGGATTATTCATACGGAGTTGCCTCGACTATTTTCCCAACGCTTTTGGGTTCTTTTAACATTCAATCAGTTGCCTTGAATTCTCACCTCGATCCGAACAAGTTGACACGCGACGAATTAGAGATTTCCGAATCGCTTAAGCAGCTTGCTCATATAGTTACTTCCTTAAAATACGACCTTGGTATTATGATAGATGCAGGATCGGAACGAATTACCATTATTGATGAACTCGGAAATATTCTCGACAGTGAACGCTTATTGACTATGGTGATTAAATTATTCCTGGATGTTTATCCGAATACCAGACGAATAGCCGTTCCTATAGTTGCGCCGTCAGAGATTGATGTGCTGAGTAAAGATTGTTCAATTACAAAAGCAAAAAATTCGCACCTTGCAATGATGGAAGCTGCGTCCGATAAATCGGTTGCATTTGTAGGTGGAACAAAGGGTGGTTTCATATTTACGGAATTTTTCTTCGCTTCCGACGCAATGTACTCAGCTGCGAAAATAATTGAATTGTTAGCAGTTAGCGGTGAAAAATTCGGATCACTCGATAAAAAAATTATTAAATATTACAGCGTTAAACGCGATGTAATGTGTCCGTGGGACTGCAAAGGTAAGGTTATGCGACACTTAAATAAAGCGACAGAAAATGCTGACAGGGAACTTGTGGATGGGGTAAAAATAAAATTCAATTCCTCACATGATGAAAATATCTCCGCTCAAATAATACCGGATAGAGAAAGGCCATTTTTCCACATACGCACTGAAGCCCACACCGAAGAAGCGGCAATTCGGTTGGCGGATGAGTATATGCAAAAAGTAATCGAATGGCGCGACATGTAGGAAAAATATTTCAAACTTAGAAGGAAATACGGATGAAAATAATCGATATCTTAAATGAAAACCTTGTAAAAACAAATCTTATTGGAAATACAAAAGAAGAAATCATCAACGAGATGATAGATTTACTTATAGCTTCAAATGCTTCCACGAAAATATTGGAAAAAGAAAAAGTGCGGTCATGTATTTTTGAACGGGAGAAAATTATGTCCACCGGTGTTGGCAACGGATTCGCAATTCCGCACGGTAAAACCGATGCCGTATCCGATATTATTGCAGCTTTCGGGATTACGGCTAAACCGATAGATTATCAATCGCTCGATGAAAAACCCGTTCGGTTGGTGTTTTTATTAGTAGCCCGCGATAATATGGTTGGACCCCACATTAAACTTTTAAGCCGCATTTCGCGTTTAATGAACAAAGAAGAATTCCGTCAGAGACTTCTTAATTTATCCAATCCTGCAGAAGTAATCGATGCCTTCAAAACAGAAGAGTCGTCTTACTTTGACATCTAATCGAGAAATAATTTAGGCATTCACTTGAAATTCAAATCAATAAAAGGTACGAAGGATATTCTACCAGATGAAACTCACCTTTGGCAATTAGTCGAAAAAAATATTCGCGCAACAATGGAGTTGTTCAATTACAAAGAAATCAGAACTCCCGTTTTTGAAGAAACATCCCTCTTTGCACGAAGCATAGGTGAGTTGACTGATATAGTCGGGAAAGAAATGTATTCGTTCACCGACCGCAGCGGCGATAGTTTAACACTAAAACCGGAAATGACCGCTTCGGTTATTCGTGCTTACATCCAACACAATTTGGGTGAGAAGCTGCCACTTACAAAAGTGTATTACATCAGCCCGGCTTTTCGGCAAGAGCGACCCCAAGCAGGCAGGTTACGGCAATTTCATCAATTCGGTGCCGAGGCAATCGGCGGCTCCAATCCTGAAATTGATGCTGAGATAATCGCACTATCGGCGGCTATTTACACAAAGTTTGGCATTCAGGAATTTCAGGTAAAAATTAATTCTGTCGGATGCCCCATTTGCAGAAACGAGTATAAAGAAAAATTAAAGGAACACTTAAAAAAAGTTTTCGCCAAACTCAGTATCGAGAGCCAGAAACGTTTGGAAACAAATCCGATGCGTATATTAGACTCGAAAGATGAGATCGATAAAGTTCTTACACAGGATGCGCCGCTGATGATGCACTCTCTCTGCGATGAATGTAAAAATCATTTTGAAAAATTGCAGGAAGCATTGAACGTTTTAGGTATTCAATACGAAGTAGATGGAAGAATTGTTCGCGGTTTGGATTATTACACAAAGACCGCTTACGAAATAACCAGCAATGAACTCGGTTCGCAAAATGCTCTCGTCGGCGGAGGAAGATATGATCTGCTCGTGAAAGAGTTAGGTGGAAAATCGACACCGGCAGTCGGTTTCGCTGCGGGTATGGAACGACTATTAATGGTTTTGGAAAAACGTGAAAGCTTGAAACCAAATACACAACATCCAAAATTGTTTATTGCAGCAGCGGATGAGTTATCTTATAAAAAAGTACTGCACGAGGCAACGCGAATGCGTCGAGCCGGCATTGCATGCGAAATTGATTGGCTGCGCCGCAGTTTAAAAGCACAAATGCGTGAAGCCGACCGCCAGGAAGCTGATTTTGTAATAGTGATTGGCGAGGAAGAAATCAAAACGAACACTGTCGAACTTAAAGAAATGAAAACCGGAAATCAGAATAAGTTATCGTTCGATGAACTTGTAAAATTTCTGACATCATAAAAATGAAAAGTAAAATCGACAAAACAGATCAAAAGAATGAATTGAACCTGTTTTTGTTCTCAAACTACAATGAACTTACAAAGAAATACATAACTACTTTCCGGTTAGAAACTTCTCAAATATTCACAACATTCAGATACGAGATCGATGTAGAAGAAACTATTCACGACAATCACATCACTTTTAAATTGATTGGATTAAAAACACCGAGGTTACTTATTCCCGGCGGTGGTCCAGCTACATTTGAAAAAAAATATGCGTCGTTAAAAGGAAATTACATCGTTGAGATAATCGGAATAGATAAACGAGAAAACGTTTTTGAAATACGTATATCAAAATATAAAATTAAAGTTATAAAAATTCCTGAAGAAAAATTTATAAATATATGTATCCAGAACTTTTTAAAATAGGACCGTTTACAATTTACAGTTACGGACTGATGCTTGGCATAGCATTCCTAACTGCAAGCTATATACTAACAAGTGAGTTGAAACGAAAAAAATTAGACCCGAATTTAGCATCGACAATTACGTTGCTTGCTGTTATTTGTGGAATCGTTGGCGCTAAATTATTTCACTTGATAGAAAATTTGGAACACTTTCTGCGATCACCGATCGAGATGATGTTTTCTGCAGGCGGACTTACATTTTATGGTGGGTTCATACTTGCTACGATTGTTATAATTTTGTATTTGAAGCAGAAGAAAGTTCCGGTATTAAAAATCACCGATGCGGCAGCGCCCGGTTTGATGATCGGCTACGGGATTGCTCGTATCGGCTGCCACTTGTCGGGCGACGGAGATTACGGGATGCCGACCAAGTTGCCATGGGCAATGAGTTATGAAAACGGCACTTACCCGCCCTCTGCTGCATTCCGCGACTTCCCTGAAATCGTTGAAAAATATGGAGTTAACGGAGTTGTTCCTGATAGTATTTTAGTACATCCGGCACCGTTGTACGAACTGATTGCCGCAGTGTTTTTATTTTTAATCCTCTGGAAACTTCGTAAAAAAATTGCACCCGACGGACTGCTGTTTATGATTTATCTGACTTTTTCAGGAGCGGAACGTTTCTTTGTGGAGTTCATACGACTAAATCCAATAGTTTTATTCGGACTTTCTGAAGCGCAAATTATTTCTATTATATTAATTGCTATCGGAGTTTTAGGTATTTTTTATTTGAAAAGAAAAAATGAGAGAAAAAAGTAAAATCACACACAACTTAATTGTTGGCAGGAATCCGGTCATCGAAGCACTTCGTGCTGCTACTCCCATTGTAAAAATTTTCCTTCTACACGGTATCAGAGGCGGAAACATCGAAACAATTTATAAACTTGCACGGGAGAGAAAAATTCCCTGCATCGAAATCAATCGCAATAAATTTGAGGAATTAACCTCAGGTGATGTTAATCAAGGTGTTGCTGCAATAATCGAAGAGAAAAAGTTTGTTGACGTAGATGACATACTTGAAATTGCATTAGCGAAAAATGAACTTCCGTTCATTTTGATTTTAGATGAAATTCAGGATCCGCAAAATTTAGGAGCCATAATCCGGACAGCCGAGTGTGCCGGTGTGCACGGGGTAATTATTCCGAAACACAACGCAGCTCCTGTAACATCGTCAGTTACGAAAGCCTCAGCCGGTGCAGTCGAATACGTTGCAATGGCGCGCGTTACAAACATCGCACAAACAATTGATGAGTTAAAAGAAAATGGAGTATGGATTGTAGGAACCGACAGTAGCGCCGATAAAAAATATACTGAGCTTGATTACAAAATTCCGTTGGCATTGGTAGTAGGCAGCGAAGGGCGGGGAATGCGGCGACTTGTAAAAGAGAAGTGCGACTTTTTAGTAAAGATACCGCTCTTCGGTAAAATCGAATCGCTGAATGCTTCAGTTGCCGCAGCACTTTTAGTGTATGAAGTTGTGAGAAAAAGAAAATGAATCGAAAAACAACATTAATTACAGGCGCCTCGGGCGGCATTGGTTTAGAATTTGCTAGATTATTTGCAGGTGATGGTTATGATTTAGTTTTAGTTGCCCGCAGAATAAATGAACTTGAGAAATTAAAAACTGAATTGGAAAAGGGAAGTAAAGTTTCAGTCAGAGTAATCCAAAAAGATTTAGCGAAACCAACATCCGCTGAAGAATTATTTAACGAGCTTGAACAAACACAGATAGATGTTTTAGTCAACAACGTAGGATTCGGATCTGTTGGAAATTTTCAAGAAACAGATTGGGATGTTCATAACAGTATGATGAATGTTAATATCATCGTACTTGTTCACTTAACCAGACTTTTTCTATCAGGTATGGTTAAACGGGGGAGTGGTAAAATTTTAAACGTAGCTTCGACAGCGGCATTTCAACCAGGTCCGTTTATGGCGGTTTATTATGCTACAAAATCTTTTGTAGTATCGTTTTCGCAAGCAATCGCAACTGAACTTGAAGGAAGCGGAGTTACGGTAACTTGTTTGTGCCCCGGACCGACTGTATCAGGTTTCCAAAATACTGCAGGAATGAAAAAATCAAAAATTATGAAGTTACTAAAATTTTCCAGTTCTCATGATGCAGCTCTTTATGGATACCACGCGATGAATAAAGGGAAAAGGTTAGCTATTCAAGGATTGATGAACAGAATTTTTGTTTGCTTAGTAAAATTTATACCGGCAGGATTTGTTTTAAAATTGATTCGATACTTACATAAAAAATAGATCTGTTTTTGGTTTCGGATTGCGCTTTTCCTGTCTTCTGCAAGCCTCTTTCAACAAAAAATTAAATCATTGTAAAATAAGAACCGAAATAAAAGTATCAGCGTTCAAATTATCTCTGTAGTAAAAACGTTCGGCACTGGAAAAACAGAACAGGAAATAGAAACAATATCAGAAAAATGGGTGCTGCATTGCGGAAAACAGATAGTTGCTGAGCTTGTCGAAGCAACCGTTTTCTAAACTCACCGGTAATGGCGTTTCGACAAGCTCAACGCCCGTATTGGTCTCTGAACTCTTTTTCTTTCTAAAGCAGCACATTTTTTTATTTACTCAACTACTCCATTGCTTACTTAAGCAGACTCAATTTTTTTACAGAATTAAACGAACCGGCAGTAAGTTTGTAGAAATAAACTCCGCTCGCTAAATGAGATGCATTGAAATTAACAGTGTAGTTTCCGGCTTTCATTTCTTCGTTAACTAATGTAGCTACTTCTTGTCCCAATATATTGTAAACTCTAAGAGTAACTAAATTTGCTATAGGCAAACTGAATGCAATTGTAGTTGTTGGGTTGAACGGGTTCGGATAGTTTTGACTTAGGTTGAAGTCATCGGGAATTCCGTTACCATTTTCGTTCACGCTTACACGGACAGGGTCAGTTCCGCCGGCTTCTGTATATCGGGCAGCAAATTCCTGTATGTAAAGATTACCAACTCTGTTATCTTTTATAATTAATGTGTTTTCATCGTTCCTTGTTTCAGCGGCACTCGACCAGTTATGCGAGCCGGTTACAACCCATGCAGTTCCTCCATAAGGTTCTGCATCAACGATTGCGTACTTATGATGTAAAAATCCGGTGCCAACTTTTAACAAAATATCTACACCACTCGATTGCATGTATGGAAATTGTGTCCCGCTATCAGTGTTATTATCTAAAATAACACGTGTCTTTTTTCCAGCACTTTTCTTTACTACTATTGAATCGGCTAACTCTTTTCTTGTGAAAGTTAGCATAGCAATATTAATGGAACTTTGAGTTTTTCCTAAAGCTTTGCCGATATAGGTTGTTGTTCTGTCGCTTGGACTGAAAAACGACTCAATATATTTACCGCCAATAATAAATTTATGCGGTGTGTTGTTTAGCTTTCTTGCGCCGAATCTAGAAATTCCGGAGTTTGGAGTTTCGGTGTTGGCTCCCCACATTTCTTCGAACTCGCGTGTGTATGCGCCCGCAAGAGCCACATCCTGGATCTCAATCACATTTTGTCTGTCGGCATCGGTTCCGGGGTCTGTAGCATTCCAAGAACCGGTCCATACCCAAACGCTTTCCGGCGCGCCGCCGCGATAGTCAAACACAAAAAACTTATTATGATGTAAGCCCGTGCCGTCATTAAGTCCGTAAGCATCGTAGATAACCGTGATTCCATTATTTGTGAGTGTTGACCAAGGCAAAGTGGTTCTGTTATCGTACTCACCTATTACTCGAACTTTAACTCCACGATTTTTTGCTGCCACCAATGCGCTTGCCACATTAGCGCCAACCGTACCGCTTAAACTATAAAGAGCAGCATCAATCGATCTTCGCGAATTGTTTATCCGCTCAATAACTTTTGATGATAAATTTATATTAGCTAAAGCCGCTTCACCAATCGATAATGTTGTGTTCACACTCTTGCTAAAATAAACATTAATTTTTCCGGTTGTCGGAGATTTTGATGTTGTACTCACTATTAAATTACCTGCGAAACTTGTATCGTTTCCTGAAACGGAAAAAGCTTGAACGTTATAAATTGTTGCTGCTGTTAAGCCGGTTAATGCTACTGAATGAGATATCCTCAAATCATTATCAATTTCGATTACACCTAATTCGTAGTTTGTATTAACTCCATAACGAACACGCGATGTACCGGGAAAAAGTGTTTTCCAGCCAACCGTTACCGAAGATGAATCAAGGTAAGTTTCTTCAGGATATTCTGTGAATAAAGGTCCCGATGATATAATGTCTTGAGTAAAGCGAGGCATAACTTGATAACCACCGATGTAAGGTGTTGTTGTCTTGTATTGCCCCACGACACCGATTAGGTCGAATGTACCCGCAGGAGCTACTCCGCCGACTAAGTTTGTGTTATTATCGATACGCAGTTGAACCGTATCGCTTGTTGAAGCGCCAATCAGGCGGTAGTTCGTATTTGCAGCCCAGTTTGTTACAGGGGTTCCACTTAGGGTGGTAACAGTAACACCGATGATGTGTACGAGTTTGCCCTCATAAATTTCAACTCCTCCAACACCATTAAAATTAATCTGTGTTGGTGTTGATATTACGGGATCAACAAAATTGCCTGTGCTGATAACTGAATACTGTTCGGGCAATTCGATCTGGTTCAATCCACCGAATTGTGTTACTTTTCCAGTTACCTGAATTTCATCACCAATATTAACGGCTGCTGAAAATATAGTTCCGTATATCGACATACCGGCGGAATTATCCTGTATAAAACTTGGACTGCCGAATTCGTTCGCGACGGTTATAATTCCACGAACAGTTACCAGATCACCGATTCTCGTTGAAGCTCCGTTAGCATCGTTTACTTTTACTTCCGAGATCGGAATTGCTGCACCATAGACAGTAATAACCGGGATCGGTGCGACGTCTCCGTAAGTTCCGCTTGCACCCGATTGTGTTTTAAATTTATAATAACCTGTAAAGGTTGCTGATGTAATAGGTGAGATTGTAATTTCTGTTGAATCTGCACTGAACGATATACCTGTAAAATAAATTGTATCGCCAATTACGCTTGCAGTTGCAATTATGTTTGTGTAACTAACGTCGCTAATATTCTTTGACCATGAAAATTCGGGTGGGACGATTATTCTTAAATTATTAACAGCAAATGCAGGGTCTTTACGGTATGTAATTTTGATGGTTGTATCGACACTGCCATCTAAAAGAGATGGAGTAATTGATACTGAACCTGAACCTTCCGGACGTGCACGTAGTAAAGATATCCAAGCAGAATTTTCTGTTGTATTACCGGTTCCACGCGTGATAGTAAGAGTGTTTTGTGACCAGTTTGCTACATCGATTAATTGGCTTACACTATTTCCCTTGAAAGCAGTTGCCGTGTTCGAAGTTAAAGCAGCCGAAAAATGAACTTTTGGTGCAGGTATGCTGGCTGCATTGGCAGGTCCCCATGAAACACCAAAGATATGTGTTTGTGATGTATTACGGATTTGAACAGCATCGCTAGTTCCAGCAATTGAAAACACATTGCCAGTAAAGTAAGTAGAATTGTTTGATTTTATTGTAAGTGAATAATCACTCGGATCAAAATCTTCGGGGAAAGTGTTTTCGGGACGAGCAATGATAATAACAGTACCTGATTTGAGATTGTTCCATAGGGCATTTGTTGTAAAGACTAATGGAGCTAATGCACCGCCTGTACTCGAAAAATCCCTAATATCCCAGCTCCTTATATCTAACCCATCTTGAACCACGAGCAACTCAACCCATTCATCGTTGCCGCTTGAATTATAAAGTTCATTGATAATAATAGATTGTGAAAATATTGAGGAGGTCGCAAAAATCATTACAAATACAAACAAAACAAATTTTTTCATAAAACTTTCCTGTTTAAATTATAAAAAACAAGAGGCAAATAGCCTCTTCTTGATTAAAAACTGTATAAGACTGTGTAAATCTAATTAAATTTAGTGAGAAAACAAAAGGAGTAAATCGATCGAATCCTAAATCCCCGTCTGCCGGCGGGTAGTCTGGCGAGCAGGTAAAAATAAAAAACTTGTGGTGAGCCCTTCGACAAGCACATGACAGCGCGTAGTCGAAACATTATAAATTCTTTATAACCTTCACAACTCTCCATATAAATCCAACGTCACGTTTTCGAACCGAGACCGGTTCAAAATCAGGATTTAGTGGAATTAAGTGAATATGTGTGCTGTCGATTTTTACTTTCTTCAAAACATCCTCATCGTTCACACGCACTACACAGATATCGCCGTTGCGAACTTCCTGCTTCGGACTCACGACGACAATATCACTGTCCTCAATTTTTGGCGACATACTTGCTCCCTTTACAACGAGTGCGAAAGCATTCGGGTCGTTTATATTATCAATCGTTACATAACGGTCAACATAATCGGGATGAAAAATAGGAGTAGTTCTCCCCGCAGGAACCGATGAGTACAATGGAATATCCACTAAAGGAATATCTCGTAAATATGTTGTTTTGTGTAATGGAAAAATTTTTGTCCTGTCGGGCGGCGAATGATACATCTCGCCTTCACCTGTTAGCAGCCATTCAGGTCGCACACCCGTAAATTTTGCAAGTCGCATCAGATAATTACTGTCGGGGACTTGCTCGCCTTTTTCCCAGCGCTGGAGTGTTCGTGTTGCCACATCAACTTTTTCAGCTAATGTGTGTTGGTCGAGTTCTTTGTTCAACCGTGATTCGTTTATACGGTTGCCGATTTTTGATCTCATATTAACCTCTTGTTTATTTGATAGACATATATGTCTTTGTATATTATTATCAGCGTCATATTTGTCGCACACTAAAATAAGGAATTATTTTTGAGAAGTCAAGTTTTGATATTTTTAAATGTTTTTGTAGGTTGAGTTGTAAAATTTATAACATCAAACAAATATAGATGCGCATTTTAGCATTCACTGACATACACGGTTCGTATAACCGGGTTTTAGAGATCATTAAATCAGAAAAACCCGATATGGTAATTATTGGCGGCGATTTAACAAACTTAGGCAGAGTCCAAGAAGTTGAATCGGTTATACGGCAATTTCAAACTTTAACCCCCAATTTGTTTTGTATTGCAGGCAATATGGACTTACCCCAGCATGATGATTTGTTTGATAAACTGAACGTTTCAATCAACGGTAAAGGCATTATTATGAATGAAGTTGGGATATTTGGTGTATCGGCGGTGCCGACTTCACCACTTCGAACACCTTATGAAATTGATGAAGAAGCAATCTCAGAAAAAATTGCCGAAGGATATAAAGATGTATTGAATGCAAAAACTAAAATTCTGGTTTCACACGCACCACCTTATGGGACGAAAGTAGATATTGTTCATTCGGGGTATCATGTTGGCAGTTCGGCTGTTCGGGATTTTATTGAGGCTGAAAAAGTAGATGTAGTAATTTGCGGGCACATACACGAAGGTCGGGGGCAGGATACTTTGGGGAAAACAAAAATAATTAATTGCGGGCAAGCAAGCCGCGGTTATTACGCTGTTATACAAATAAGTGAAAAAATAGAAGTTACAAATTCTGAGTACAAATAATGAGTATGAGTAATATAAAAGCAATAGTTTTTGATTTAGGAAATGTATTAGTAAAAATCGATTATAAACCTTTGCTTGTTCATACAGGACTTAACGGTAAATTCAGTGAAGAGGAGGTTTACAATTTATTAGAAAACCCTGCGATTGCATACGAAAGTGGAAAATTAAGTTCGCACGAGTTTTACAACGAAACTATGAGGATGCTTCAAATTAATATTGATTATGAGAAGTTTGTTCATGCTTGGTGCAGTGTTGCGACCGTGATGGTTGAAAATATCGAGGAAGTAGTTATTGAACTTGCACGACAATATCCGTTATATTTATTGAGCAATACTAACGAACTCCATCTGCATCATATTAAAAAGAACTATCCAATTTTAGAAAATTTTCAAAGATTATTTTTATCGTATAAAATCGGTGTAATGAAACCGGATGAAGAAATATTTCAATTCATGCTCAATGAATTGGAAATTGAGCCGGAAGATATTTTTTTTATTGATGATAAAATCACAAACGTTGAGAGTGCATTCTTACTTGGGATTGATGCTGTTCATTTTCAATCAACAAACGAGTTAAGAAAAGTATTAACCCAAAAATACATATTATCAGCAAAAAAGTAAAAAAAACCTTCACCTACAGTTTGTTATCCAACCCTCGAAATTAGCTTATAAAAGCCAATTTTCTAAAATACTACGACTTTAAAAAACTACCCACAAAAATTATTATTAAAAATTTGTTTTTTTGCTTGACTTTCAAGGAAAATCGTTTAAATTACCATATAAATTATACAAGAGTGGGTAAAAGTGTGTAGGAAAATTACCCCCTTTCAATAATTATAAAATTTATGGCTTCATTTAAAGGAACATACAAATATAGTGTCGACAGCAAAGGTCGCCTGAATATTCCGTCGAAATTGCGAAAGCAACTTACCGACGATATCAAGGATCATTTTGTTGTGATGCGCGGATTCGATAAATGCTTGTTCGTTTATCCGATTAACGTTTGGGCAGATGTTGAAGCGGAATTTATTAAGCTGTCGGCTTATAATTCTGAACATCGCCAATTAGAGCGGACGATATACGCTAATCTTTCAGAAGTGGAATTAGATTCGCAAGCCCGGATAAGTATCCCACCCGATTTACGCGAATATGCTCAGATCGATAGCGATGCGTTAATAATCGGAATTCGGAATAGAATAGAAATTTGGAATCCAAAAATTTACGAAGAATATATTAGCAGTCAAGTTGATTCTTACGAAACTGTCGCTCAAAAGGTAATGAACAATCTTGGTTGATGTTCCTTGATAATATGCAATGAGCTATGAATATCACACGCCGGTTTTAGTCGAAAAAGTTCTTGAGTACCTTATTACTAAACCTGACGGTGTTTATGTCGATGCAACTTTAGGAGGTGGTGGTCATTCGGAAAAAATTTTAGAACGACTCATACCCACAGGAGTTTTAATTGGAATTGATGCCGATAAAGATGCTCTTGAATTTTCAAAAGTGCGTTTTGGAGAAAGAGTGTTATTAATACAAAGCAATTTTTCGCATCTCTCCCAAATTCTTTCCGAACATAACTTACCTAAAGTGGATGGTTTTCTTTTTGATTTAGGAATTTCATCCCGTCAAATCGACTCAGCCCAAAAGGGATTTAGTTTTAGCTGCGATGCTAAACTTGATATGCGTTTCGACTCGAGGCAAGAGTTGGATGCACATTACATCGTTAATTCGTATTCCGAAGAAGAACTCAGCCGGATATTCTGGCAGTTCGGCGAAGAAAAATTTTCGCGCCGGATTGCAAAAAAAATTGTTGATTCAAGAACACGTAAATCAATTGAAACTACTTTAGAATTAGCTGAAATTGTAAAATCTGTTGTAAGCGGAAAATTCTTGAATAAATCGTTAGCAAGAATTTTTCAAGCTATAAGAATTGAAGTAAACCGAGAATTAGAATCTTTACAGTCGGCTTTAAAAAGTTCATTGATGCACCTGAATCCGGCAGGCAGATTAATTGTTATCTCGTATCACTCGCTAGAAGACAGGATTGTAAAGTCGTTCTTCAAGGAGTTTTCAACTCCGACTAGAGATATTACATGGAAATTGACCGGCATAGAAACAACGAAGCCGTTAATACGAGTTCTAACAAAGAAACCAATTCTACCTGAAGAACCGGAGATCGTGCAAAATCCAAGGTCTCGCAGTGCAAAACTGAGGGTAGCTGAGCTTCTAAATGATTAAGAATATGTCTCCAAGAAACGAAGATAAATTAAATAATATGACTCCTGATCCACGTTTCGTTTATAATGGATCAAAAAAAACAGAAGGATTTTTGCCTTCGGAAGTTATGTTGCGAAAAAACAAGTCTGTATCAAATCAAAGACCATCGCTCATAAAAATGGGGCTTATTATTATTTTTTGTACTTCTCTCGGTTTGCTTGTAATAAATAATATTTTAACAATAAATTCATTAGTGAAAGAAATCGATTCTTTATCAAAAAAATATAAAACAATAAAAAGCACAAACGAATTCTTAATTGCTGAGATTAATAAAAAATCAACATACGAAAGGATTGTTCCCTTAGCTCAACGGGAATTGGGGATGTTCATCCAAAAAACTCCCTCCGAATGGTTTGAACTTTCCAATAATAAATGATATCGACTCAAAAACATATTGCTTCTCAAAAATTTTTAAGGATTAAACAACGTCGTTCAAAATTAATATTGCTTGCCTGCCTGGTCGTATTTATTATTATATCAAGTCGATTGATTCAAATTCAGGTAGTGCGGTCCACCGACTTACAATTAGAAGCACAATCGCAATACAAGCAGCCGGCAACAATCCCTGCTAAGAGAGGAAATATCTACGATTGTAACGGAAATATTTTAGCATCATCGGCTATGGCAATTAAAGTTGCAGCCGATTGTTCCTTAATGGATAATGAATCGAAAAATGCGATAGCTAAAAAATTATCTAAATTAACAAACATCAATCCGCGGGTTTATTTAAAAAAATTTCATTCTAATAAACGATATGTCTGTTTAGAATCTGAAATTCGTCCGAGTTATAAAAGTTTTTTACAAGAGGACAAACCTCACGGTGTGTTAATTGAGGAAGTGCCAAAACGTTTCTATCACTATGGAAATTTGGCAGCACAGGTTCTAGGCGGAATGCACTACGATAACTATGGAAAAGGGGGAATCGAAAGTTATTTCAATTCACAATTGCAAGGGAAGGATGGCTCGATAATAAAATATCGTGATGGTTCACGACGAATTCAACCAGTGCTGGATTTTCCAAAGATCGATCCTCAAAACGGTAACAGTATTTATTTAACTATCGATTTCGCATATCAGTCTATAGTTGAAGAAGAATTACAAAAGGGTGTGGAGAAATTTCAAGCTGACGGTGCAATTGTAATAATGCTGAAACCATCGACCGGAGAAGTATTAGCTGTTGCCCAATATCCAAGTTTTGATCCATCGCACTCGTCACAAGCTGATTTAGCCAATCAACGAATTAAAGCTCTTACTGATACTTACGAACCCGGTTCGATGTTTAAAATTGTTGCTGCGGCTGCCGCCTTAGAATTAGATCTGGTGAAGCTAGAACAAAAATTTAATGCCGAAAATGGTAGATATCTTTATCCGGTCGGTAAGAAAGGTATTCTCATAACAGATACACATCCTTATAGTATTTTAACTTTTAAAGAGGCCATGGAAGTTTCAAGCAATATAGTCTTTGCAAAGATTAATAAAATTGTTGGCTCGGATGCTTTCTACTCACAGGCGCGTGATTTGGGATTTGGGAACTTCACAAATATCGAACTGCCGGGTGAAGCAAAAGGCCTCCTCAAAAAACCAAACCAATGGTCGGGAACTACCCTGCAAGCGATGTCTCGCGGATATGAAGTTGGCGCAACTCCGATTCAGATTGCTGCGGCGTATGCAGCACTCGCAAATAAAGGGGTTTTGATGAAGCCATATATTCTGAAACAAATTCAAAATGAAAGGGGCGATTCAGTAGCCTCAACACAACCAACAATCATTCGTCGTGTATTCAGCGAAAAAACTGCATCCCAACTTTTAGAGATATTCACATCTGTTGTTGAAGGTGAACGCGGAACGGCAAAATCAGCAATTATAAACGGACTGCGAATAGCCGGAAAAACAGGAACTGCACGCAAAATAGTTGACGGAAAATATTCACAAAAAAACCATCTCGCTTCATTCGTGGGTTTCTTTCCAATTGAAGATCCTCAAGTAGTTTGTTTAGTAATGCTTGACAATCCAAAAACCGGCGGCTATACTGGTGGAGTTACAAGTGCAAACATCTTCAAAGCTATTGCTGAACGAATCAGCATTACGAAAAGCTCATTCAATCGGAATAGTGAAACAAATGAAAATAAATTATATGAAGCAAGCGATTTTCCATTAGTTCCGGATGTTTGCGGTATGCAACCCAAAAATGCCGTGCGTTTGTTGGAGAAATTTGGTTTATCTGCTTCAAAAATTGGAAACGGAATTTCAGTTTTAGACCAAGACCCGAAACCCGGAACTTTAGTAGCAAAGGGGGCTGAAGTAAAATTGATGTTTGCCAAAACAAATCATGCGGACGAAAATAGTTTTTATATAGTACCGAATGTAGTTGGGCTTCCATTAAGGCGGGCGGTGAACAGGCTTTCGTTGGAAGGCTTTGAATCGACTGCTCTTGGTAACGGTATTGTAGTCAGTCAATCGCCCGAAGCGGGAAAATCAGCTTCGCTTAATGCGAATGTGTCTCTAATTTGTGAAGATAAAAAAGTGGCGAGTAAATTATGATGTTTAGAATATTCTTGTGCTTAACGATTTCAGTAGCAATTCAAAGTTTGATTTTCTCGCAATCAAAAAAAATAAAATCCGAAACTCAAACCAGCCATACCCAAGGAGCAAACGGTATTTTAGTACCCGATAGGTCGGTGGTTGTAAAACATTATGATGAAAAAGGTAAAATTGTTTCAGAATCAAATCAGAGGTTTTGGGAGGAAATTCAAAAAGAAATCACTTACGACACAAAATATTTTTATAACAGCGAAGAGCTTTTAGATTCTTCAATATTATTCGAAGGCGAAAATGTTGTTTTAAAGTTGGTGTATGAATTTGATACGACAGGGACTGTTATTGGGGCTGTGGAAATTCTTCCCGACGGAAAATCTTCATTCAGAACTAAATATTTCTACAACGATAAAAAATTGAAAGTCAGAGAAATCATATCAAATCCGGAAGGTGTAACTTACACAGAAAAGGAATATTCTTACAATAACAAAGGAAAACTTATTGAAGAAAAAGGAAAAGACAGGGGAACGCCTCGCTATAAGTGGCTTTTTAAATATGACATGAAAAATATTTTGGTCGAACGTAAAATGTTCGACGGCAACGGAAATTTAATCAGAACAAATAAATATGAAAATAATAACGATGGTAAACCTGTTAAAGAAACCGAAAGTTCACCCGGAAGCCCGTTAAGAATTATAAAGTACAAATACATTTATTATTAAAATATGCAGTTAGCGAATTTACTAAATAGTGTAACGGTTATTAAAATTTTCCAGACTCAGTTTGGGAAAATGGCAGTTACGCACGATGTAGTAATCAACAAAGTTGAATACGACTCGCGCGAAATCAGCCGGGGCGATATGTTTGTTGCACTTCGCGGAAAAAATTCCGACGGACATAAATTTATTCAGGACGCCATTGCCAACGGAGCAAAAGTAGTAGTAGTTGAAGACGACAATGCTTTGCCCGATTCGTTTTTTATGCACACAGGTGTGGTAAAAATCGTCGTCGGGAACAGTCGTAAAGCACTTGCAATTCTTTCTGCAAATTACTGTAAACATCCTGCTGATAAATTAAAAATAATTGGAGTAACAGGAACCAACGGAAAAACAACTGCAACACATATAATCAAATCATTATTTGAAGAAAAACAAAATAATAAAATCGGATTGATAGGAACAATAGAAAATAAAATCGGCGACAAAGTAATTCCTTCGACGCTGACAACACCTGAATCGTTGGAGCTGCAAAAGATGTTTTTAAAAATGAATGAAGCCGGTTGCTCTACTGTAGTGATGGAAGTTTCCTCGCACGCCCTGCATCAAAACAGAGTCTTTGGGATAAATTTTGCTGCCGGTGTTTTTACAAATTTGACTCAGGATCATCTAGATTATCATGGGAGTATGGAAGAATACTTCAAAGCAAAGAAAATATTATTCGACAATTTGGATGGAAATGCTGTCGCTATTACAAATTACGATGATGAATACGGACTGAAAATCGTAGAGTCAAGCAGGGCTAAGCTAATAACATACGGTACGGATAAGCAAGCTGAGGTCTTCGCAGAAAATATACAACTTTTACCGACATCCACAACATTCACCGTAAACTATCAAGGAGACAAATTCGATATTGAATCGCCCCTTGTTGGAAAATTTAATGTGTATAATATTCTTGCAGCTATTTCAACGGCGTTAGCATTTGATATCAAGATATCATCGATACAGCATTCTCTTGCAACTATTCCACCTGTACGCGGAAGATTTGAAAATATAGTTTCACCAAAAGGATGGCGGGCTATCATCGATTACGCGCACACTCCCGATGCGCTTATGAAATGCTTGCTCGCCATTCGAGATTTGCTGTCGAATCAAAAAACACCGAACGGAAAAATTATTACTGTTTTCGGTGCTGGCGGCGACAGAGATAAAACTAAACGACCAATTATGGGAAAAATTGCAAGCGAATTAAGCGACGTTGTAATTCTTACTTCCGATAATCCGAGAAGCGAAGACCCTTACAAAATAATTGCTGATATCGCTGAAGGTATTAAAAATAATTCCGGATTTTTCCAAGAGGTTGACCGGCAACGTGCTATTGAAAAAGCTGTTGAATTGGTATCTAAGGGCGATATTATTTTAATCGCCGGCAAAGGACACGAAAATTATCAGATTATCGGAAATAAAAAAAATCATTTTAACGACAGAGAAGTGGTAGAAGAAATTATTCGGCAAATGTAAATTCAGATGCAGCTTACTTTAAACGACATATTATCAATTAATATTTATCAAATTTATAACAATAACAATTTGGGTAACGAACGCTTTAAGGGTGTTTCTATAGATTCGCGCACTACCAAATCAGCTGACCTGTTTTTTGCCATTCGGGGCGATAATAATGACGGTCATAATTTCCTAGAGGACGCAATATCAAACGGTGCCACAGTAGTTGTTGTCGATAAGAAGTTTTTCTCTAAAGCAATCAATTTTAAAACGAATAATAAATTCAATAAACTTTTTGGTGTTACAATCATCGTAGTCGAAAATACATCTGCAGCATTTGGTGAATTAGCTACCGTGTTTCGAAAGAAATTTCAAATTCCAATACTTGCAGTAGCAGGAAGCAACGGTAAAACAACAACGAAAGATATGATAGGCAAAGTCTTGTCAGCGAAGTACGATACGTTGGTTACGGAAGGAAATTTGAACAACCATATCGGGGTTCCATTAACATTGTTTGGCTTGAAACGCAAACACCAGGCGGCAGTAATTGAAATCGGAACCAATCACTTCGGTGAAATCGAATATCTCTGTAAAATTTTGCAACCGACACACGGGTTGATAACAAATATCGGTAACGAGCACCTGGAATTTTTTAAAGATATAAATGGTGTTGCAAAAGAAGAGGGTGAACTTTTCAAGCATTTAACAACCCGCAATAAAGCAGTAGCTTTTGTGAATGCTGATGATAAAAGAATATTAAAATTAAGCCGGACTTTGGCTCATTCTATTGCTTTCGGTTCAAATAAAAATAGCTTGGATATTATCTGCACTAATCAAACAATAAATGCAAGCGGCAATTATTCAATAGAAGTTTTAATTAAAAAATCGAAAAAAAACTTCAAAGTAAATCTTCCAATTCCGGGCAAACATAATATCCAAAATGCACTTGCGGCTTTTACAGTAGGAATTCATTTCAAAGTACCAACTGCAAAAATTGTGAAAGCTCTCGAAAAGGTTAACCCATCCAGCAAACGGATGGAAACTGTTTCAGTGAAAAAAATAAAAATCATCAACGATACTTATAATGCAAATTTAGACTCGATGTTGGCGGCAATCGAAGTTTTGAAGCAAATGAAATCGCAAGGTAAGAAAATTATTGTTCTTGGAGATATGCTCGAACTTGGCAAATCATCAAAACAACATCATACATTAATTGGCGAAGCGATAAATAAATATTTTAAAAAGCCGACTGAAACGCCATATCTTTTTACATTTGGAAAAATGTCGCAGCATATAAATAAAGCAGCAAAATTAAACAATAAAAATCATTACACTGATAAAAAAACATTGACCGAAGATTTGTTAAATATTATTACATCCGGCGATGTAGTGCTTGTAAAAGGTTCCCGCGGAATGCGAATGGAAGATGTTGTAAATTCACTAACCGAAAGGCTGAGGTAAAAATTGCTTTATTACCTTTTTGAATTTTTATATCGTGAGTTTTCGATTCCCGGTTTCGGAGTTTTCAAATACCTCACATTCCGTGCAGGAGCAGCGGCAATTACTGCCCTGATTGTGGCTTTTTGGCTCGGTCCGAAAATCATAAAAATTCTGAAGGCAAAACAAATCGGTGAATCAGCAAAATTAGATGCACCCAAAACACACTTGAAAAAAGCCGGCACACCCACGATGGGCGGCTTAATAGTTCTTGGCTCAATTCTAATTCCGACACTTTTGTGGGGGAATCTCACAAACGGCTACATCGTCTTGATTGTCTTCGTAACTGCAGGTTTAGGTGCGGTCGGATTTTTGGATGACTATCTCAAAGTTGTTAAAAAGAAACCTAAAGGATTGATCGAAGAGTATAAATTGATTGGTCAGATTTTAATAGGTTTAATTGTTGGAAGTGTTATCTACTTTTTTCCCCAATGGATTGATGCGACGTTGGTAAAATATAATACGAGTACCACGGTTCCGTTCTTCAAACATTTAGAATTCGATTTAGGATATTTTTACATCCCGATGGTAGTGTTTATTATTACTGCCACAAGCAATGCAGTAAATTTAACAGACGGTTTGGACGGGCTGGCAATCGGAACAGTAGGTATAGTTGCGTTGGCATTAGCAGTTATCAGCTATATCAGCGGTAATGCAATATGGAGTGAGTATTTGACAATTCCATTTTTAAAAGGTAATGGTGAACTGAGTATCTTTTGCGCGGCGATGGTGGGAGCTGCTCTGGGATTTCTCTGGTTCAACTCGCACCCGGCGCAGGTGTTTCTTGGTGATACAGGATCGCTTGCGCTTGGCGGTGCAATCGGTGCTTTAACGGTTCTGATTAAAAAAGAATTACTTCTTCCTACACTTGGAGGAATATTCTTGATTGAAACTATGTCGGTTATTATTCAACGACTCTATTTCAAATATACCCGAAAACGATATGGTGAAGGCAGGCGCGTTTTTAAAATGGCTCCCCTGCATCACCACTTCGAAATGATCGGATGGGAAGAACCAAAAATAGTAACAAGGTTTTATATCATAACGATACTGTTTGTAATTTTAAGCTTGGCTACTTTTAAAGTTAGATGAAAGATTTCGACAACATAAAAGTTACTGTAATCGGTGCGGCTCGCAGCGGTATTGCTGCTGCTCAGTTATTCAAATCGCACGGCGCTTCAGTTTTTGTGAGTGAACAAAACAGTACCAATCAAGTTATAACCGCACTTGAATCATTACAGTCGTCCGGTATCGGTATCGAGTATGGCGGGCACACAGACCGTGTGTTCGATTGTGCGTTTATGATTATTAGTCCTGGTGTTCCGTCGAATTCTCCGGTTGTCATAGAAGCTCAGCGACGAAGAATTAAAGTAGTAAGCGAAATCGAAGCAGCTTCATGGTTTTGCCTGGCTCCGATTGTTGCTGTAACCGGTTCGAACGGCAAAACTACTACAACCACGTTGATTGGTGAAATATTCAAAGAAGCTAAACTCGATAATGAAGTTGCCGGAAATATTGGAACAGCCTTTTCGGGTGTTGTAAATTCTCTAACATTAAATTCAACAGCAATTTTAGAAGTCAGCAGCTTTCAACTCGATCATGTCGAAATGTTCCACCCTAAGGTATCGGTACTGCTGAACATTACTCCCGATCATTTGGATCGTTATGATAATTCGATGGATAAATATTCAGCTTCAAAAGCAAGAATATTTAGTAACCAAACGAACGATGATGTTTTAATTTATAATATCGATGATGAAATTGTAAAGAACATTGTGAAGTCGGCAATATGTAAATTGTTGCCTTTCAGCATCAAGCAAATGTTGATTGAAGGTGGTTACTTAGTTACAAATGAAAACGGTAAACAACGTTTGGTTATTAGAATTAATGATGAAGAATTACCTTTAGTCGAAATCCAGGAAATGAATATCAAAGGTTTGCATAATATTTATAACTCCTTGGCTGCTGCATTAGCTGCAAATGTTATGGGTATCCAAGCCAAAACGATTTCTCAAGCATTAAAACAGTTTAAAGGTGTTGAACACAGATTAGAATTTGTTCGCGTATTAAATGGTGTAAAGTATATAAACGACTCGAAAGCTACTAATGTAGATTCTGTATGGTATGCACTCAATGCTGTAAGCGAACCGATTATTTTGTTGCTTGGTGGACGCGATAAAGGAAACGATTACAGTAAACTCACAGAACTGATACAGGAAAAAGTAAAAGCAATTGTTGCAATCGGGGAATCGGCTGAGAAAGTGTATGATGAATTATCAAGGTACAAAACAGTACAGATTGTAACTTCAATGGCTGAAGCAGTGAAAGCGGCGGCGAAGTTTGCGGTTACCGGTGATGTTGTTCTGCTTTCACCGGCTTGTGCATCTTTCGATTGGTTCGATAATTATGAACATCGCGGTAAAGTGTTTAAAGAATTAGTAAATAAACTATGAAGAGTTCGAAAAAATATAACTATGCCGATCTCCCAACGCTTATATGTGTATTGGTATTATTGGCATTCGGCGTTCTTTTAGTTTATACCGCTTCCTCAACGTGGGCTGCTAAAAAATTTGAAGATAGTGAATACTTATTAAACTCACATGTGTGGAAAGTTTTCGGAGCTGTAGTTTTAATTTTTTTAGGAATGAATTTAGATTATAAACGATATCAAAAATATACAAAGCTGGCGATGTTTGCTGTATTAGGTTTATTAGTAGCAACATTGATTTTAAAAGGAGAAGTGAAGGGAACATACCGTTTTATGGATTTTGGTCTTGGAGCTTTCCAACCTTCCGAAATTGCGAAATTTGTTCTTGTTTTTCACCTGTCAGCTTTGATTGCAATAAAGGGGGAGAAGCTTCTTAATTTCAAGGACGGATATTTTTCTCTCCTGGTTTGGATTGTTGTGATCACAATTCTCGTGATGATACAGCCAAATTTTAGTATGGGTTCGATGATTTTACTCACCGGTTTTATAATCATGTATTTGAGCGGAGTAAGATTTAAGCATTTGATATTAACTATTGTTCCGATAATACCAATTGTAATAATATATTTATTTTTAGCCGAATATCGGTCGAATCGCATAGGATTATACTTAAACAATTTTTCATCTTCAATCAAAATAGATATCGAATCAATCAAAGCTGCTGGTAAAGCGTTAGGACAATTATGGCAGGGAATTCTTGCGTTCGGTAACGGCGGACTTATAGGTGTTGGATTAGGAAACAGCCGTCAGCGCGACTTGTTTGTGCCTGAGGCACATGGTGATTTTATTTTTTCTATTGTTGGCGAAGAGTACGGTTTAATAGGTACAGTTCTTTTCATGATTTTATTTTTGGTGATTTTTTTAAGAGGATTCAAAATTGCTAAATATACCGAAGATGCATTTGGAAAATATCTTGCTCTCAGCATCACTGTTCTAATAACATCGTATGCATTTGTTAATGCCGGTGTAACTTTAGGCATATTACCTGTAACAGGTTTGCCAATGCCATTTGTAAGTTATGGCGGAACCTCGATTATGGTCTCTGCTTATGCAATAGGAGTTTTACTGAATATTTCTAAACAAACTGATATGCATCCTAAGTTAATGCGTATCCCGGTTGTCGGAACCGTAAATGCAGAAGGAAATGCGTAAGTTGAAAGTTCAAAATCATATACGAAAATATTTATTTGCCGGTGGCGGAACAGGTGGTCACCTTTTCCCCGCTCTGGCAATCGCAGATGAACTAAAGAAACTGGATACCAATGCAGAATTCCTTTTTGTAGGAACAAAAAATAAAATCGAAGCTCGTATCGTTCCGCAACGAGGTTATCGTTTTGAAACGATATGGATCAGCGGCTTCCAACGTAGTTTACAATTACAAAATTTATTATTTCCATTTAAAGTAATTATTTCATTGTTGCAATCTTTTAACATAATCAATCAATATAAGCCATCGATCGTAATCGGTACCGGTGGTTATGTGTCCGGACCAATTTTATTAGCCGCTTCGATTGCAGGAATCAAAACAATTCTTCATGAATCGAACAGTTACCCCGGCGCCGTTACACGATTCTTATCGAAGAGAATGACGAAAGTTTTCATAACATTTGATGCTACAAAAAAGTGGTTGAAACTTTCAAACAACATCGAAATGACGGGAAATCCGACACGTAACGAATTAGGAACAATCTCGAAATCCGATGGGGTGAAGTATTTCGGTTTATTCGATTCCAGAAAAACTCTGCTCGTATTTGGCGGTAGTTTGGGTGCGGCATCCATTAACACTGCACTAATGAATATGATAAAAACTATTCTAAATTCTAATATTCAGATAATCTGGCAAACAGGTGAGAGCGATTTCGAAAGAGTTAAATCCAAATTAAACGAGTTGGAAATCAACAGCAGTGATGGAATTTGGATCGGAAAGTTTATCGATAAAATGGAGTATGCTTACGCATCGGCTGATGTTGTTTTGAGTCGTGCAGGTGCCACAACTTTGGCAGAAATTACACGGCTTGGTAAAGCGGTTATTTTAATTCCGTATCCGCATGCTGTGGCTGATCATCAAACGATTAATGCACGAACTCTTGAAGAAGCCGGCGCTGCTTTGATGATACAGGATTCAGAACTGATGAATGAAGCTGAAAAATTAATTCTCTCACTCATGAATAACGATCACTTACGGGCTGAAATGAATAAAAAATGTTTAGGATTAGGAAAACCTGATGCGGGAAAAATTATCGCATCTAAAATTATAAAAATGGTGAACTGATATGGAAAAAGCATTCAAATACAAACTCGATTTCTACTACCAGCAAGCTTTAATTTATTTAATAACTCTGATATTATATGTTGGCTTGAAGGGTAGCTTTATAGAAGATTCTTTTTCACTCGTTTTCAAAGACCCTATTATTTATATAATACTATTTTTTGTTTTAGGATCGTTCATAATATTACTGTTGAATGTTATCCGTAAACGCAGGTTGATTATTGGTGAGGATAAAATAATTTTTTCTCACAAATTTCACCAGCACGAAGTGAACTTGTCCGATATTGAATGGATATACATCGGACGTGAGAGGTCGGTAAAGACTGCCGGTAGGTCGCAGGTAATCGTGTTTAAGCTCAAAGGTCGTTTGCGCTTGTATCGCATTCGACTTGGAAGATACGAACATCAAAGAGAACTGCTTCAATTATTAAATGAACGAGTAAAACAAATTCCGCATAAAAAACATTGGCGGGATACTATAAAACCTTATTATAGATAAGAATATGTTTTCATCAATTAAAAAAATTCATTTTGTGGGAATTGGCGGTATCGGAATGAGCGGTATTGCTGAAATCCTGCTCGACCAAAATTTCATAGTCAGCGGCTCCGATAAGTCGCTGAGCGAAATTACCGAAAGGTTAGCAGAACTTGGCGCGGAAATTTTCGAAAATCATTCCGCCTCAAATATCAAAGATGATGTAGATGCACTAGTTTATTCTTCTGCGGTGCCTCTCGATAATCCTGAAGTCGTTGAAGCAAAGCGGAGAAAAATTCCGGTCATCCGCCGTTCTGAAATGCTTGCAGAGGTAATGCGCCTGAAATACGGAATCGGTATCGCCGGAACTCACGGTAAAACCACTACAACTTCGATGGTCAGTTTGGTTCTGTTAGAGGGCGGCTTAGACCCGACTGTAATTGTGGGTGGCAGGCTTGACGGATTTGGTGGTTCGAATGCGCGGCTCGGCAAAGGTGATTTCATCGTAGTAGAAGCTGACGAATTCGACCGCTCGTTTCTCTCGATAACTCCAACAATTGCTGTCCTCACTACACTCGAGACCGACCATCTCGATTGTTACCGCGACCTTGAGGATATAAAAAGTGCCTTTGTTCAGTTTGTAAACAAAGTTCCTTTTTACGGTTTCGTTGTTTTGTGTTTAGATGAACCTGCTTTACAAGAAATTATGTCGCAATTATCCAAAAAGAAAATTATTACTTACGGGCTGAATCCGCAAGCCGATATACAAGCGGTTGATATAAAATTCCAAAAAGATAAATCTGAATTTACATTGTTGAAAGATCGGACCGAACTCGGGCGAGTAACGTTGAAAAGCCCCGGTGTTCACAATGTTCAAAACGCATTGGCAGCAATTAGTGTAGGAATTGAACTTGGAATTCCTTTCGAAAAAATAAAATCAGGTATTGAAAAATTTACAGGTGTTTACCGCAGGTGGGAAAAGAAAGGCGAAATAAACGGCATCAGTGTTTACGACGATTACGCACATCATCCCACAGAAAGTAAGGTAACCCTTGCGGGTGCCAAACAAGGTTGGCGGCGACGTATTGTTTGCGTGTTCCAACCTCATCTTTACTCGCGCACGCGCGATTTCTATGAAGAATTTGGCAAATCATTTTTATTATCAGATGTTTTGGTTGTTACCGATGTTTATCCGGCGCGCGAAGAACCAATTCAAGGCGTTTCGGGTGAACTTATTACGAACGCAGCCAAGCAATTCGGGCATAAAGATGTTCATTATGTTCCAAATAAAATCGATGTGCCCAACTATCTGATGAAAATTGTAAAACCGGGCGATATAGTTATTACTATGGGTGCCGGCGACATATACAAATACGGCAACGAATTTTTGAACAAATTAAAATCGGTGAATTAATTTTGTGATTTCAATTGATGAAATAAAAAACTTTTTTCAAGGCAGCATTCTTGTTAACGAGCCGATGAGTAAATACACATCTATGCGTGTTGGCGGTCCGGCTGATTTACTGATTACGCCTGCCAATAAAGAAGATGCTGTGAATTTAATTACTTATTTGCAAAAAAATATCATCGATTATATCGTAATTGGCAACGGCACGAATTTGTTAGTCAGCGACGACGGTGTTCGTAGTGTTGTAGTAAATTTTTCATCCGGACTGAATCAGATTAAGATCGAAAATAAATTAGTTAAAGCAGAAGCCGGAATTATTCTGGCGCGGTTCGTCGATTTTTGTATCCGCCAGAGCCGCGGCGGTGTCGAAAAATTAGCCGGCATACCCGGAACAATCGGCGGTGCTATACTAATGAACGCAGGTGCTTACGGTTCGCAAATATCCGATTTTATATGCGAAATCGAAATTGTTAGAGACGGAGAGTTGCAAAAAATAAAAAAAGAAGATGCGAATTTCGGTTACCGCACTTCTGGTTTTGTAAACTCAGCAATAATCGGTGCGTCGTTTGATTTGCCCGATGGAAAAATAGATGAATTGCTGAGGACGAAGACCGATTACCTGCAACGCCGTAACCAGTCGCAGCCGCTGAATTTTCCTAATTCAGGCAGCATCTTTAAAAACCCTGAAGGCAATTATGCCGCTAAATTGATTGAAGAAGCGGGTCTGAAAGGTACGCGTCTTGGTGCTGCCCAGATTTCTGAAAAGCACGGAAATTTTATTGTTAATCTTGGCGATTGTTCGGCTAACGATATTATTCAATTGATTAACATTGTACGAAAAACTGTTTACTCAAAAAATAAAATAAAGTTAATTCCTGAAATCAAACTTGTAGGTTTTAATAACGAAGTACTCGATGAATTCTAAATGACACTGAAAACCACATACTTAATCTTTTTTGTGTTGATAATAATTTTATTCTTTCTCCTGTGCGGATTTGCTAACCAATGGAAGCAAATTATTGTAGTAGAAAAAGTAGAAGTGCAGGGTATATATATTCTTCCTGAAAGAGATGTTGTAAAATTGGCTGCTATCAAATTCGGTACTCCGATTTTTGAGATTAACCTCGACAACATACGAACAGAGCTTTTGCGTAATGAATACATTGAAGAAGCAAATATCAGCAGGAGCTTTTCGGGAACACTGCATCTTGTAATTCGCGAAAGGAAGCCAATCGGTTCGTTGATGTTCAATAAAATGTGGTACGTTGATGGTGATGGTACTTTGTTGAGTAAAATTCCCGCGAGTGTGGTTCTGGACCTTCCAATAATTTCAGGAGTAAGGCTTGAACCGGAAAAAATAAAAGGGGGAACAGTAATTTCTTATACCGATGCTCAGACGGCTATTTCAATTTTAACGGAAGTAATGAAAATTGATGAAGATTTGTATTTCTTAATTTCTGAAATAGATCTTAATTACGGAAAAGACATTATAATTCATTCGGCAGATTATGGTGTGCCGATAAATATAGGACGCGGTAACTACACTCATAAGTTGAAATTGCTATCAGCTTTTTGGCAGAAGTATGTTGTTACACGCGATTCACAAAATTTAGAATCGGTAGATGTACGTTTTAAAAATCAACTTGTCGTAAAATGGAAAGAAGAACCCAAAGCAAAAGAAAGAACGATATAAAAAGGTATAAAATGGAGAATGAAATTTTAGTAGGACTAGATATTGGCACAACAAAAGTTTGTGCGGTTGTAGCAAAAATTGATGAACAATCTAATATAAATATTTTAGGTGTCGGATTAAGTCCATCTGATGGATTAACTCGTGGTGTTGTAACTAATATCGAAAAAACAGTACGTTCGATTAACAGCGCAATTGCCGAAGCTGAGACGAGGTCGGGCATTCAAATTCAATCTGTGATTGCCGGAATAGCCGGCGAGCATATCCAAAGTTTTCAAAGCCGCGGTGTAATTGCAATAAGCAATCCCGAAAACGATATAGCTAAAGGTGATGTCGATCGCTTGATCGAAGATACAAAGCGTGTTGCTCTTCCCTCCGATAGAAAAATTATACACGTTATCCCGCAAGAGTTTATTATCGATGGACAAGATGGTGTGAAAGATCCGGTCGGAATGTCGGGTGTTCGGTTAGAAGCAAATGTACATATAATTACCGGTTTGATTTCGGCAGCTCAAAATATACACAAATGTGTCGAACGAGCCGGACTTCAAATTTATGATATGGTACTTGAACCGCTTGCTTCAAGTTATGCTGTTTTAGATGACGAAGAAAAGGAAGTTGGTGTTGCTTTGCTCGATATTGGCGGAGGGACAACCGACCTTGCAGTATTCGAGGATAAAACAATTCGCCACACTGCTGTAATTCCCATTGCAGGTAATCAGGTTACAAACGACTTGCGAAAAGTGCTTGGAATTTTAACCGAGCAAGCAGAGAAGTTGAAATGCCAGAATGGTTTTGCTTACCTACCAAGCGTAGTTGATGATGGACCAATAATTCTTCCCGGAATCGGAGGCAGACCACCGTTAGAAGTGGATAAACGACTTGTAGCACAAATAATTCAGCCAAGAATGGAAGAGATTTTAGAGATTGCTTTATTGGAAATAAAACGATCAGGATCATCTAAGCATTTAGGGGCAGGTATTGTACTGACCGGCGGTGGTTCGTTAATAAAAGGCACAGCAGAACTGGCAAAAGATGTATTGGGAATGCCTGTTAAAATTGGAATCCCTTCAGGATTTAAAGCTGGTTTAGTCCGCGAAGTCGAAAATCCGATATATGCTACAAGTGTTGGCTTGGTTTTGTACGGCTTACGAAATCGTGCGCTCCGTTTATCCGGGCGTAATGGAAAGAAAAAAGGTTCAGTAAAAAAAGTTTACGAATTTATGAAAGACTGGTATAAGAATATTTAATTAATTAATTTTTTTAAAACAAAATAAGGAGATATAGAGATGATAGAACTCGATTATAATTTTGACCGTGGTGCAAAAATCCGCGTCGTTGGTGTAGGCGGTGGCGGCGGAAATGCGATCAACAGTATGATTGATATGGGCTTGAATGGTGTAGATTTTTTTGTAATCAATACCGATTTACAAGCACTTGAAAGAAGCAAGGCGCCTAATAAAATTCAGGTCGGAAAAAATCTGACTCGCGGTTTAGGCGCCGGAGCCGATCCTCAAACCGGTATGCGTGCAGTCGAAGAAGACAGAGACGAGTTAGCACGTGCTTTAGCTGGAAGTGATATGGTATTTGTTACAGCAGGTATGGGGGGTGGCACAGGTACTGGCGGTGCGCCAATCGTTGCCAACATTGCTAAAAGTATAAATGCGTTAGTAGTCGGAATTGTTACTAAACCGTTCAACGTCGAAGGTAAACATCGTATGGCGAATGCTGATGCCGGTCTCGAAGAACTGAAAAAGCATGTCGATACACTCATCATAATTCCGAATCAAAAATTAATTTCGATAGTTGACAGAGATACGCCGCTTACCGCAGCTTTCAATAAAGCCAACGAAGTGTTATATAATGCAACCCGCGGTATCTCCGATATCATAACTGTTCCCGGATATGTTAACCGTGATTTTGCTGACATCAGAACAATTATGAAGGAAGCCGGCGATGCTTTAATGGGTACAGGCAGAGCCAATGGTGAAAATCGTGCAGTCGAAGCCGCTCACGCAGCAATTTCCAGTCCTTTACTCGACGGCGTTTCTATAGCAGGTGCACAAGGTGTTCTTGTTAATGTATGTGGCGGCCCCAATATGTCGCTTGTTGAAGCGGATGAAGCAGTTCAAGTAATTCACGATGCTGCCGGTGAAGATGCTAACATCATTATGGGATATGTTGTAGATGAATCTTTTGGCGACGATATAATGGTTACTGTTATCGCTACCGGTTTTAACCGACGCGGCATAGGTTCTGTCCGTCCTGTCAAAAGAGATATTAAGATTGTAGAAAGAATTCCGGCAGGAATACAAGACATCAGAACATTGGATGAGCCGACAATAATCAGAAAAGGTATTGATCTACATTCCCAGATTCACAAAGCGTCAATCATCGAGGATCAGGAACGGATATTCAAAACCGATTCAAGCAAACCGGCATTTTTAAGAAAAATTATGGACTGAAATCTGAAAAAATAAACATTCACGGAGTCGGTATTAGAAAGAAAGAAAAAATTCCGTCGCCAAACTACTATACGAAAAAATGTTGTTCTAAATAAAATATCATTAACTAATTTATGAGGTTCTTATGAAACAATGTTTTGTATTAGCTGTAATTTTAGGATTTCTTTTTACATTCGCAGTATTTGCCCAGCAATTAGAAATCCATCACATCAATGTCGGACAAGCCGATGCGACATTGATCAAGTCGCCAACAGGCATTACGGTCTTAATTGATGGTGGCAATACGGGAAATGGAACAAATATTATTCGACCCTATTTAACTTCACTCGGTATTACGTATCTCAATTATGTAATATGTTCACATTATCATGCCGACCACATAGGTGGTTTAGATGAAGTGATAAATGGAATGGGCGCTTCTAACATCGGTGCGGTATATGACAGAGGACGCGATGCACCGCTCCCGACTACAGTCGCATTTACTGATTATGAAATTGCTGCTAATTCAACCGGTCGCCGATATAAAGTTGTACTCGGTCAAGTACTCGATCTTGGCGGGGGGTTAACAATGAAATGTGTAGCTACTGACGGAGAAGTAATAAATTATGGGCTAGTACCCAATGCTACAAAAAGCGAAAATGATTTAAGCGTCGGCTGGCTTTTAAATTATTTATCATTCCAGTATTTTACTGGAGGCGATTTAGGAGGTGAAACTACATATTATGCCGACAACGAAACACCTCTCGCACCTCAAGTAGGTAATGTTGACGCTTTTAAAATCAATCATCACGGAAGTCAGTACAGTACCAATCAAACTTTTGTGAATACACTCAGTTCTGAAGTTTGTATCATTCCGGTTGGTACTAACACATACGGTCATCCAACACAAGTAGTACTCGACCGTCTTGCAACAGCAAATAGTTATATATATCAAGTTGCAACTGGTTCAGGAGGAACAATCCCCTTTGGAAAAGGAGTTGTTGCAAACGATCATGTCATCTTGAAAACTTCGGGTAGCAATTATACAATTTCTTATGGTGCAACAACTCATACATATCCCGGCGACGGACGTTTGGTCGATACGTTTGCCGATGGTAACTTTACTTCGTATCCTGTGTGGGGTGGAACAACATCCACTTGGTCTCTGATAACCAGCAGCGATGTTGCTGCAGGAGCAACAAACTCCAACACATTACGTTTGAATGTTACAACTGCAGTTGTAGGAACACAATATTTAAGTACACAACGAACTGCCACATGGGGGACATCTCAATCGTGGTCTTTCTGGTTGGGGCGGCGCCTGCAAGCCGCTACTGTCGCCAATCATAATATCGTTTGGTTGTGGGCAAACGAAGCAAATTTAGTATCATCTACAGTTGATGGGTATCGTATCCGTTTCGGCGATGACTCAGGCGGCGATAATATAGTTTTACAAAGTGTAACAAATGGAGTGGCAACGGATATCATAACTTCTTCAGGTACTGTTCCAAACGCTTTAACAGATATTGGATTTATGGTTCGTGTAACGCGCACGAGCAGTTCGGGTTGGACAGTTTACACATCTGCACTTCCTACAGCAAACGGTACCGGAGCTGTTGCAACCGCTTTGCCGACTGCAGCGAATACGTCAGTGAATCAGGGCAGTGTAACAAATTCCACATACACAAATTTTACAAACGGATATTTTGGATTTACTGCAGTCCATTCGTCTGGTGCGGATGCGCGTGCAGGCGCGGAGTTTGACCAACTTTATTTTGACATCAGCAGCGGTTCACCACTCGGCAAACCGGTTATTATTGCAGAAAACAATGCCCAACCATTTAGTTTTCAATTGTCTCAGAACTTTCCCAATCCCTTCAATCCAGCTACGGTGATCAAATACCAAATTCCCGACGCAGGTATTGTTAATTTAAAAATATACGATTTGTTAGGAAGAGAAGTTGCTACTTTAGTTAATGGATTTGTAGATGCCGGTTCTCACGAAGTTGTATGGGATGCTGCAAATTATCCAAGCGGCGTTTATGTGTATAGATTATCAACTAGAAATCATTACAAAATTAATAAAATGATGTTAATAAAATAAGAGAGGGTTAAATGAAAAAACTAATAGCTTTAATCACGCTATTAACAGTATTAAGTACTGTTAATTCACAAGAACCACTTTCGTTCCGCAATAAGGCGCTGGGTGGGATAGTGTCTGACAATCTGGATCTTATTTACGACCCGATTGAATTACGATTTGTAGATACTCTGCACTTATACACCAATCTCAGTAATTTAACAAGTGGGTATGAAGAGATTTTCAATAATCTTACTGACAATGAGTTGTTGTTAGGCGCTTCTCGACAAAACCCATTTTACAATAAGCACTAGCTTTCTGCTTTGGTCAGGTTTAAAAAATCTAAATCACCACGTTTTTTAGGGATGGATACTGATTTAAATGGTGGAAACGATTTTTGGGGGAATGGTGAAATTGAAAGCGAGTTCACGCATTATTATGATGCCTTGCCACCTTTTAATGGATTATACGATTTGAGAAGAACCATATATCAGAAAAAATATTCTGTATATCAAAATGATGGTTATGGTTTTATTATTAACAACAGTTTTTTGCTACAAGATTACACACTCGGTTTAAAGTTAACAATCGGAAATTGGGGTAACGAAAATAATGATGCATCAATGTCATTAGGTTCGAGAAGGAATATGTTATATGGTGTATGGTGGACTGACGCGTCTTTCAGTCGCTCAGTAGATGAGTATTACCTCGATTCAAACTATTCGCGTCTCAGATGGTCGGAGGCGGGAGTTTTTAAAACGACGAATGATAATCCTTATTTTCGCATGATGGCTTCAATTATGAAACCGATGTGGGGATATGAACTGCGAGGCGATTTGAATTTTTACACTATCGATAACGCAATGAAAACAAATGATTTATACACCGGAGGTTTTGAATATTTCAGTCCAACGATAACCGGTTATGCACGAAGATATTCTGAAAGTGATATGTTTAAGCGTGAACAGAGTCGTGATGGAACAGGATTGGGTTTGGGGATCTCTGCCCGCCGTACATTTAATCAACAAAATGAACGGAGGAATGATGGATTTGTATTAATAGGATTTTCTGCCGTGTTTGAATCCTTTGATTACGATGATGCGACATCCAGAGACTTTTCAAGTAGTGAAAAAGTATACGACGGAACCGGAGGGTCAATCGATTTTGAACAATCTGTTATTAATAAAAACCAAACAGGCGATGATGGAATAGGTTCAACGAATATTCTTAACTTCGTATCCAGATTTAATATACCACTCATTGAGGGTGTCCATTTTGGACTTGGAGGATATTATTCAATCTATTCTACAAAAATTGAGACGAACTATATTGAGGAAGTTAAAAACACGACCAACTACGAGCGCACAGATGGTGTCCCAAATGCATTGGATATGGTGAGGACGGAAACCTTCAGTCAGACCGCCAATCGAACGATGAAAGACTATCTAACAATCTTAACTATCCCAGTCGGTATCGAATACCGTTTTACTGAAAGCAAAGCTTGGGCACTAAGATTCGGGTCGGTTTTCCGATACATAAACCAAACAAACGACGAGGAAAAGAAAATAAAAAATGCAGAACCCTGGATAAATAAAATAGTTTATGGAGACGGAACGTCAACAACAACCACTAACGCTAACCGCTATCTTTCGTATGCTGAACACAGCTCAGAAAGCAACAGCAATACGCTTTTAACATACGGACTCGGTTGGAATCCAACCCAAAATCTTCAGATTGATATACTTACTTATTTTGATACAAGAAACTATGATACAATTATCCAATATCTAAAGAGTCTTCACCTCTCGTTTGTGCTGAAGATTTGATTGGATGTGTGAAACTAAAAAAAGGAACCTATTATGAATGCCAAAAAAATATTGGAATTAAAGGATAATAAAATCTATCAAATCCGGGAGGAGGCAGTTGTTTTTGAAGCGATAGAAGAATTGACGAAAAATAAAGTCGGGTTGCTGATCGTGAATAACTCGAACGGCGATATTTCAGGCGTCATCTCAGAGCGCGACATAATACAAAAATGTGTTTATCAAAAAAAAGATCCGTTGCATATGAAAGTTAGTGAAATTATGACTCCTCGCGAGAAAATAGTTGTCGCCGCAGAAGAAGATGATATTCAAAGTCTAATGAACACGATGAATGAAAAAAGAATCAGGCACCTTCCGGTATTCAGAGGCAAAGAAATGACAGGCGTTATTTCGATTGGCGATATTATAAAAAATATGCTCGAGATAAAGGATTACGAAATTAAATCTTTGATAGAATACATTTCTGGAAAATATCCGAGATAAATATTTTTGAGTAATAAGGAAAGAGTTTTATTTTCGATCGTCGGTATCGACCTTGCTGGCAGCCCGATGCGGAACACAGGTATTTGTTTACTGAAAGGGAAGAATGTAGTTAAGTATGCGACTGTATATTCAGATTCTGAAATAATTTCTTTTGTGGAAGAAGCTAAGCCAGCTCTTGTTGCAATAGATGCGCCATTAAACCTGCCTCCCGGACGAAAAAATATTGAAGACAGGAATGGCGAGCATTTCCGTCCGTGCGATAGGGAGTTGTTGAAACGCGGTATCCGGTTCTTTCCGATTACACTTGGTCCAATGCGTCCTCTAACTGTCCGTGGGATTAAACTGAAAAAAAAATTGCAAAGAAAAGGATACAAGGTCATTGAAATTTACCCCGGTGCCGCTCAGGATGTGTGGGGTATTCCACGAAAACAAAAAGGACTTCCAAAACTCAGGCGCGGTTTAGAAAAGCTTGGACTAAAAGGTTTGAATAAGGATATGAACGGCGATGAGCTTGATGCTATTACTGGGGCATTAACTGGAAGATTATTTTTACTGCGTAAAACTGAAGTGTTAGGGAATTTTAAAGAAGGGGCGATTGTGGTGCCGCAGAAATAAAATAAAAGTGTAATCCAAAAAATTTGGGTAAAAGACGGATTGCCTTTAACGTTTATTTTTTGTAAGTTTCCAGCTATAGAAACTGCTAAAATGAATTAATGAAAATTAAAACCATGCAATCGGAATCATTATTCCCCATCCTTGAGAACGAACAGCGTTGGGAAACAAAAGGAATATTCTCAGAGCATTATCTACAAACTCGTCTGAGGGAATCTCATTATTGGCCCAAAGATGAAGATGCCCGTCCAATTTATGATTTCGTTGCTGAATTATGGAAGAAGAGGTTTATAGGACTTTCGAAAGGTAACGAGGAAACAACTCGGCGTGAATTCCTGGAAAAGATTCTTGAGAAGTTAGGCATTTCATTTTATTCGAACCTCGGATTACCTGAGTCGGAGCGTGCACAGACACCAGATTATCTTCTTTTCGAAGATGAAGAAACTAAGAATCGTGTATTCAACGAGGATAATGAAGTAAAACACCAGGCGGCAATCGGTTTGATGGAAGCCAAAAAAGTTCATCATCCGCTTGATCAAGTTTCGAAGAAGGAAACACCCGGACGTTTTCCACACCAACAGATGAAGGATTATCTGAGTCAAGCAACAAACAAAACAGGGGAGGCATATTTTAGGTGGGGTATTTTATCAAATGGTAATGTGTGGAGATTATACTGTCGTGATGCTCATCCCTCATCGTATTTTGGATTCCATCTTGCAGGACCCGAAGAATATTTTTGCACTTTTGATGACTTTAAAATCTTTATCACCCTTTTCCAGCCGCAGGTCTTTGTAAAAAAAGATGGACGATGCGCTCTTGATGAGATACGTGAAGAAGCAATTAGTTTCCAAACAACTCTGGAAGAAGATTTACGTCGCCGTATTTTTGCCGTTGTGCTTGATCTTGCAAATGGGTTTTGGAAATTCAAAGAAAACAAACTTAGCGAAAGAGATCTTCCGGATCTCTATAACAACTGCTTGATTTTGCTTTACCGTTTGTTATTCATTCTCTATGCTGAGGGGAGAGGTTTATTGCCTGTGAAGCTTTCAGGTGCCGGTTCTAACAAAAACTATCGAGAGAGATTTTCATTACAAAGATTCAATCTCCGTCTCAAGAAGGCAACCGAATTCCATTCTGATAATTTTACCGATTTATACGAAGAACTTCTAAAACTATTTCATCTTATCAACGGCGATAAACCTAAACTAAATAAAGAATGCGATGTTCCAAGATATAACGGCGGACTTTTTCATCCCGGCAACCATTTAAAACTTGAACAATGGCGTGTTGGTGAAAAAGCACTTGCACAGGTATTGCGTGATTTGATTTTTAGTGCCGGGCATACGGAGCGCAGTAAACAAGGTGAATTCGAATGGGGTGCTATTGATTATGCCGATTTGGAAGTTCGACAACTCGGTGATATTTATGAGGGATTACTTGGTGGTCATATAGAACTTCAGAACGATAAACTTGTCCTTCGCAGTGAAAAAGGAGAACTCCAAATATCGGGTACTTTCTACACTCCGGATTGGGTCGTACGTTTTCTTGTTGAGAAGACACTCAAACCGCTAATTGACGCAATAGAAAAGAGTGAAGGGGTCTTGAGCGCTCTGAAGAAGAAAAAGAAAGATAACTCATTCGCACTTAAAGTATTGAAGCTTAACGTTCTAGATAATGCTATGGGTAGCGGACATTTTCTTGTCCGTGCTACTGAATGGCTTGCCGACCAAATCGTTTATCATCCAACAACAAAATTTCAGATTGAGAATGTGCCACCGGGAATTTCTCAAGAGCAAGCCGAAGTTGCTTACTGGCGACGGCGCGTTGTTGAAGCATGTATCTACGGTGTAGATTCAAATCCTTTGGCAGTTGAGCTAACGAAACTTTCACTCTGGCTCACGTGTATTGCTTCGAATGAGCCGTTAAATTTCCTCGATCATCATCTCCGTGCCGGCAATTCATTGATCGGTGCGAAACTTCACGAATTATCCGTGTTACCAATTCATCAAAAGGAAGAGCAAATACATTTTACATTTGGTAAAAATCTTACAGAAGCAGTAAGTGATGCCATAAAAGAAATTGAAGCTATCGAGGAAGAAGCTTCGACCGAGATTGATATTGTGAAGAAGAAGGAAGAACGCTGGCGGGATAAAGTTATAAAACGACTCGATCCTTTCAGAGATGTTGCAAACCTCTGGATATCTGCCGCTTCTGGATTGACCATCAATGAGGCGGAATACACGCAGCTTGCTTCTGGATTTATTACTTCACCGAAACCGCGCTCAAAGGAATTCCAAGAGTTCAAATCTACACTTGATAAGTTTAAAGATGAATACAAACGCATTACTGACTATTTGATGCCGTTTCACTGGGAGTTAGAATTCCCGGATGTTTTTTTTCACGACGATGGAACCATAAAAGACAATCCTGGCTTTGATGCGATTCTTGGAAATCCACCGTACATCTCTACACAAACATCAAGCGGTTTTGAATACCGAAATGCATTTGAGCAACGGTTCGGTTTCGTTGATGATCTCTATGTACACTTTGTGTTTCAAGGATTTAAGCTACTCCGTAACGGGGGAACTTTTGGCTACATCGTTTCTGACACCTTCTTTACGCTTGCAACAAAATTGCGTATGCGCGAGCTTCTCCAGCATAACCGGTTGTTTTACATTGGGCAATGCGATCCATTTACCGCGACGGTGGATGCTGCAATTTTCGTTGCTGAGAAAAAAGATGCAAAAGAAAATTATGATCTGCATTTCATACAGGCACGTTATAAAACAGACGGTAGCACGCCCGACAAAGAACTTGTTGAGCTTGCCACGAAGCCAATGCCTCTTCTGATTAACGGCACAGCGCCAATAGAGGTAGGCGGAGGACAGCATCATGTTCTTCATGGAAATCAGGGTTGTTTACGTTTGCATCGAATTGGCGTTGATGCGTACCGTTCCGCTGTCAAGTCAACGTTCTTTGAGCCAACAAATGCGATAACTCTTTTATATAATAGATTTAATGAACCACTCAAGAAACTAGTTACCACATGGTGGGAGAAAATTGAAACATCGAAAAAGTATGATGACAATCGCGAAGAAATATTTCGCTATCATCAAACACTGAAGCCAGGAGATGTATCACTCGTCGGTTTAATTGCCGATGGTGGACAAGGAATGAGGACGGCAAACAACGGCAGATTTCTTGGTTTTATTGAGAAAACTGAACAAGCAAAAGATATAGAGCAACGTAGGAAAGAACTTACGCACTTATGGAATATGAACCCCCAAGTCAAAGTACCTTTTGCGAAACTGCTTGAAGAAAATGAAGGTGACTTTGAAGCTATTGTTGAACCGTTAAAGAATCAGTTTGATCCTCTCCGAATTTTGGGATTAAAACGTGGAGAAATTTATAGGATTGTTCCAAATGAGTTGTTAGCAACACAAGAAGATTTTAACCGTGCTTACGAATTGAGAAAAGCGGAGCTTGAAGAACGATGGAAAGAATCAAAGGATTTTAAAGCTCCTTACGAAGAGTTGAAGAAAATACACGGCGAAAGGTTTTGTGAGATTTTTCATACTCTTGCAACTCGACTAAAGAAAAAGAAGCTTGCTATTACACGCCTTGGTGTTCATTCCGGTGAATATTATTTAGACGAGGTAGATGCCCCACGTATTACAACTATCTATAATGGTTTAGATGGTAAACGAGTTTGGGTTGCATTCCGTAAAGGTGATCCAGAAGGAAATAAATGGACAGATATTGAACCGCTCTACATTAAATGGTCAAATGAGAATGTAAGCTTCTTGCACAATAATAGTGGAAGGCCAGAACCCACTATGCCAGTAATCCGAAATGCACATCTGTATTTTACAGAAGGTGTAACCTATACTTTACTTGGCAATCACGTTGAACTAAAAGCAAAGCTTCAACCCAAATGTGTGTTCGATGCAGGCGCTTCTCGCCTTACACCAAGCGTTAAGGGAATTTCTGCCTACACGTTTTTAGCGGTGTTGAACAGTAACATTTTTAGTTTCATTATTAGGAAGTTTATCAAGAACACAGCAGCATACGAAATCAACGATCTACGAATGGCACCATTTGTCATCCCCTCTAAAGACCAAGCCGCTAAACTTGAGACGCTTGCCAAGAGAGCCGTCGAAGCAAAAGAGCTTACGCTTAGAAAACTAGACCCATCGGTAGAGTTAATAAAATACTCCCGGCAGTTAGTAAAGGAACAGCAAAACGCACCTAAGTATCTCCAACCGCGCCCACAATTGTTATTACTCGATTCTTCAGAAGAATGTCTCCACGCCATTGAGCTTGCAGTCCAATGGGAAGTGGAAAAGCTGTACGGCGTAGAAGGCACAGGACCGTTTGAGGAGTTTTAAATGAGCAAGCGCGGGAAATAATTTTATCTCTATACCTGAAAGGAGGATAGGAATGGAAAACAATAAAGTCGCTTTATTCAAAGGAAGACAAATTCGGAGAATAATTCATAACAATGAATGGTGGTTTGTAGTTGAAGATGTAGTACTCGCACTGACTGATAGTTTAAATCCGAAAGACTACATAAATAAGATTAGACGACGTGATCCGGAACTTGCCAAAGGGTATGGACAAATTGTCCATACCCTTCCCATCTTAACAGAGGGCGGAATGCAACAAATGAATTGTGCTAACACCGAGGGCATCTTCCGTATAATTCAATCCATCCCGTCGCCCAAAGCCGAACCGTTTAAACGCTGGTTAGCAAAAGTCGGTTACGAGCGCGTTCAGGAAATTGAAAACCCGGAATTGGCAACAAAACGCACAAGAATGCTATACAAGCTCAAAGGATATCCGGAAGATTGGATAGAAAAACGGATGCGGGGAATTGCAATCCGTGAGGAACTTACAGACGAATGGCAAAAGCGTGGGGCTGAAGAACAAAAAGATTATAAAATTTTGACTGCCGAAATATCGAAAGCAACTTTCGGTGTTACACCATCGCAATATAAAAAACTGAAGAGATTAAAACGGGAAAACCTCCGCGACCACATGGACGACCTCGAATTGATTTTTACGATGTTGGGTGAGCGGGCTACGACTGAAATTCACCGGACAGAAAATTCACACGGTGTTCCTAAATTAAAATCGGATGCAAAAGCCGGTGGAGATATTGCCGGCGGCGCAAGGAAGAAGTTAGAAAAAAGGTTAGGCAAATCTATCGTTTCAAAGAAGAACTATTTACCAAAATTAAAGCGGCGGAAATTACCCCGTTAGATGCTTTGGCAAGTAAACCGCAGCTTACATTAATGGAGAAAGAATACAATGAAAGTAATGCGGCTAAAGCATTTATTTTTTAAATTCCTAGCGAAGCAAATTATCCAATATCAGAATTATCTTCTCTTTCCAACCCATACTTCTTAATCTTACTGTGCAGGTGGCTTCTCTCGATATCGAGTGCTTTGGCGGTTTTACTTTTATTCCATTTGTGTAAATCGAGTAAGCGTTTTATGTACAGCGCTTCCGACCTATTCTTGAACTCCTGAAAATTATGACTCGTCGAAACTATATCATCAAGAACGCCCCCTTTTGCGCCACCCACAGTTTCGAGTGCATCAACATCTATCGTATTTCCAGAAGCCATTATTACAAGCCGTTCAATTATATTCCGAAGCTCACGAACATTACCGCTCCATCCAAGTCCATTAAGATAATCTAATGCCCTGTCGGAAATTTTCTTTGGTGCAAATCCGTTGCGCTTGCAAATATCTTCTGCGAACGCTTTGGCTAATATTGGAATGTCTTCACGTCTTTCACGTAGGGAAGGCACGTGTATAGGGATAACATTCAGACGATGGTATAAATCTTCTCTGAAATTACCTTTTTTAATTTCCTCAATCAAATTTTTATTTGTTGCTGCAATTACACGAACATCAACAGAAATTAATCTATTGCCGCCAACTCTCTCAATTTTTCCTTCTTCGAGTACACGTAAAACTTTTGCTTGAGCAGCTAAACTCATGTCCCCGATTTCATCGAGGAAAATTGTGCCGCCGTCGGCTTGCTCGAACTTACCAATGCGCTGCGCAGTTGCGCCTGTGAATGAACCTTTCTCGTGTCCGAACAACTCCGATTCAATCAAATCGTGAGGAATAGCAGCACAGTTTACTTCGACCATTGTTTTTGCGGAACGCTTGCTAAAACGATGGATTGCTTTAGCTACTAATTCTTTGCCGGTTCCGTTTTCGCCGGTTATCAGAACTCGTGTGTCGGTCGGAGCTATTCGCTCAATCAGCGATAATATCTTTTTAAGCTTCTGGCTCTCTCCTAAAATTTTATCTTTACCTTCAAGTTTCTGACGGATTGTTTCTATTTCAGAAGTTAATTTTTTATGCTCGAGAGCGTTGCGAAGCGTTACAAGCAATTTGTCTCTATCGAGCGGTTTGGTTAAAAAATCGAAGGCGCCTAATTTTGTTGCCTCGACGGCAGTCTCGATTGTGCCGTGCCCGGATATCATTATTATAGGCAAGTCGGTATGCCGGCTTTTTATAGTTTGTAATACTTCGATGCCATCCATACCCGGCATTTTTACATCGAGAAGAACAGCGTCAATTTGATTTTCAGGATTATTCAGAGCAGCTAATCCTTTCGATCCATCTTCAGCAAGCATTACTTCATATTTTTCGTAGGTGAGTATCATTTTAACTGCATCGCGGATACTCTTCTCATCGTCAATTATTAAGATTGTTTTCATAATTAATTCGTTGTTCGTTTATCTTTTTTTTTTGCATAGATTATTCGGGTATATCGAACTCAACCCCTATCAAGGTGTAGGGGATGAGTTGGATTTATAAATTAGTAAAACCAACATAATATCTGATTACGGCACAACTGTGTATAAGATATCCGATGGTTTTGCGTTCTTATTTTTCATCAGCAACAAACCAAACCTTTGTCCATCTTTATTTGCTTCCATGTCACGCTCATCATAATTACCGTCTTTAATATATCTATCTTCAATCTTTTCTACAAACGACGAATACCTTTCAGCCAGTCCCTCCGATTCGAAAACATAAATTAAAAAAGCCGAACCGAATATGTGCTGTAATTTGTCCCTGTCGCCATACGGATACGAGGGAGAGTTGCTATAAAAATGTGTAGGAAGATTAGCGGTTCGCATTTGAAAATCTTCTTTATTTTCACTGGTTAAAGGAATGTAAAGATTTATCAGCGGAATTTTTATACCGAGTGTGTAATGGTCGAGTGTAGCGATTGAACAAATTAGAAGAGATATTCCGGTATTGCCGCGTGTAAGTTCTTTAGCTTTTTGATATATCAAATCAACAGCCGCCAAATCACCGTTCTGTTTCCTGAAGTTAACGAATTCATCATCACGGATAAATGATTTTAATTCACCACTGTTCTTCAAAAGAAAAGGAGGGAAGAGTGTAATCATCGACTCAAATGCAGAATAATCAATTCGACTTGAATCCAGCAAATGAGTTCGAGCAAAATTAATTTGAGGATAACCCAAGGCAACAAAAATTAAAACAATATTAGTCATGTTAAGCAAATACCGTCTCATAAAAACCCAATTCCAATTCTCCATAATTCAATTAATCCATCCGCCATAGGCGGACTCCATTTATCCATTTATCCAATGAGTCAATCATTCTATGTTTGTATTACTCCCGGATTGAAGCGCTGAATGTTTGGATTATTCGATGCAATCTCCAAAGCGTATGATATAATCTTCCGTGTATCTAACGGGTCGATGATGTCGTCAACCCATAATCGGGCTGCTGCGTAGAGCGGGTCAAGCTGGCGGTCGTAACGTTCATGGATTTCGGAAAGCATCTTCTGCTTTTCGTCCTCGGAAATTTTATCCTTGTTGCCGCCCAAGCGGATTGTTAACAAAGTTTCGCTCGACTGTTTTCCGCCCATAACTGCAATTTGAGCTGTGGTCCAAGCGAAAATAAACCGGGGGTCGTAAGCTTTGCCACACATAGCATAATTTCCGGCACCGTAGCTGTTGCCGATTACGAAAGTAATTTTCGGGACAACGCTGTTAGCAACTGCGTTTACCATTTTTGCACCATCCTTAATAATGCCGCCTTGTTCCGAACGGGTTCCGACCATAAACCCCGTAACATCCTGAAAAAAGATAAGCGGTATATTTTTTTGATTGCAATTCATTATGAACCGAGTGCCTTTATCAGCGCTGTCGCTGTAGATAACACCGCCAAATTGCATTTCGCCTTTTTTGGTTTTTACAAGTGCACGCTGGTTGGCAACAATACCTACTGCCCAGCCTTCGATGCGTGCATAAGCCGTGATGATAGTTTTTCCAATTCCCGCTTTATACTCGTCGAACGAATCCTCGTCAACGATGCGGGCTAAAATCTGGTAAGTATCGTATGGTTTGGTTCTGTCGTCTGAAAAGATACCGTAAATTTCTGTGGGGTCGAGCTTCGGCGGTTTGGAAGCGATCCTGTCAAATCCGGCTTTGGGTGTATGTCCGAGCTTGCTTATGATGTTGCGAATGGTTTCCAGACAAACTTCATCGTTCGGCATTTTATAATCTGTAACGCCGCTTATTTCGCAGTGCATAGATGCGCCGCCTAATTCTTCGATATCGGCATCTTCGCCGATTGCGGCTTTAACGAGTGCTGGTCCTGCTAAAAATAAGCTTCCGTTTTTTTCTACAATCATAGCTTCGTCACTCATGATCGGGAGGTAAGCTCCGCCCGCCACGCAAGGCCCCATAATCGCGGAGATTTGGACAATTCCCATCGATGACATTACTGCGTTGTTACGAAAAATTCTGCCGAAGTGTTCTTTATCCGGAAAAATTTCATCCTGCATCGGAAGGAAAACACCAGCCGAGTCGACAAGGTAAACTATTGGAAGACGATTCTCCATCGAGATTTCCTGCGCTCGAAGATTTTTTTTACATGTAATCGGAAACCATGCGCCTGCTTTAACTGTCGCGTCGTTTGCGACGATTACCACATCTCGACCGTGAATTTTTCCGATGCCGAAAATTGTTCCTGAGGCCGGAGCTCCGCCGTATTCGTTGTACATATCATAAGCGGCAAATAGACCGATTTCGAGGAAATAACTTCCGGAATCGATCAGCTTTTCAATTCTCTCTCGTGCGGTTAGTTTGTTTCGTTTATGATGCCGTTCGATGAGTTCCTTACCACCGCCCAATTTGATGATATCGGCTTTCGCTTTTATCTTTCTTACTAAATTTTTGTTAAAGTCCTCGTTGCGGTTGAAGCCGTTGTCGTGTGGTATTTCAGTTCCAAGTTTTGCCATAAGAATATTTTAGATTGATGATTTGGGATTTATGAATTAATTAATAATTCTTTCAGGATCTTTATTAAGTTCACGTAAACGCAACGCATAACTATGACTTTTATCCCATTCTTTGAATTTGCGAACTCTCAGAAAGTCTCTGTAATCAGTTATCAGCTCTTCCAAACTTGCGCGGGCAACATTTGTGAGTTTGATTTCTGTTTCTTTGGATGTCCCGGAAGCCATGCTGGCTTCCACAATGTTTTGTTTTCCAGAGCGGGCAGCTTGTATCATTTGGTCGATTGTGCGATCTCCTCTAGAAAAAAATCTCTTACAAAAATAAACCGTACCATCATAAACAATTTCAGATTTTTTGTATGAAAGCAATTTTTTGTAGCCGCCGTGTACCGGTATAAAACCATTCGGAGAAGAGTGATTACCTAGCATTGTTTATATTTTCTGCTTGTTTCTTTAAAGGACAATAAGGACAGCAACGACATTGAATTACTCAATTGAAAACTTATGTTATTCAGATCTGCTACAATATATAATTTTTGTGGGAAATATGAAAGACGGTAAAAAAACTCGCTGATTGTTTTTCTAATTAATATCCCGATAAATTAAGTGGCATAACGGCATTGCGCCTAACCCACCGCCTATAACAAGAACGACAAACTAAAACACAACTGCCGATGATTAAGCCGAAGGTGCGTAACTTGTTTTCGTCCACACCGAAGGCAAGTTAATTAGTTAGTCCGTCAGCTGACGAAGAACACTTAGAACAAGCACACCGAACGAAAACTGAAACCCCGAAATCCCACATTAGCCAAACTGTATAAGCAGTCGGGTTGAGTTGCTTCTTTAGTGTTTTACAATATTTTATAATAGATATTAACCAAAGCATTAACTGAATTCAACATTTCTTCAGCTTCTCTTCTGTGAAATACATTCCAAGAATTATAATTAGTTGAGAATTCTAATTCAATATTTGAAAATATATTGTAAGAAATTCCCATTCCCAAACTATAACCATACCGCATTCCGTTTTTATAACTTCGAAATTCAGAAGTGTAGTCAGTTTCAGCAAGCTCAATAAACACATCATCAAAATAATTAATGGAGACTGAAGCAGCAACAAAAGGCTTTAAGAAATAAAAACTGAAAAAGTAATTTGTTCCCATTTGAAATGACCATATATCCATTTTTGTAGTAACATCTTTAAGGAATTCTCTTTGCATAAAAACATCATAGATATACATGGATTCGTTTCCTCTAAGATGCAGGTAATTAAGACCGGCAGTTAAACTAAGTGGTAAATTTTCAAATGAATATTTAGCTCCAAATTTAAATTGAAGTTCACGACTTAATCCCAATCCGGTCAAGTTAGTAGTAGTCCCGTTAATATTTTCATATATTCCCAGCCGACCAAAATTATCAGTATAGTAATTGTTCCCATTGATAAAATTTAAACCGCTTCCTAAACCAATAGATAATGATTGAGAAAAAATATGCGCTGAGAAGAACAGGATCAAAACGAATGTTATTTTTAATATTTTCATTTTAAATGTCCCCTTGATTGTTTGAAACACCTAACGGATGGCGGCTAAGTTGCCGCACTGATAACTTTCAAATTACATCCAGACCGTTACGCGCTAAGAAGTTTGCAGTACGCTAATTGCGTCAGGTTGATGTGCTGGTTAGCCGGCAACAAAAAATATTAATGACTACCGTTTAGAACAGTAACTTTTGCTGATTTAATTTCGAAAGGATCGAAAGCCATCTTCTCTTGATTTTTGAATGCGTTGATTCGATTGTTGCAAAGTTTGATATATTCTTCGCTGATTTCGTAGCCCACGAATTTTCGATTACATTTAAGCGCCACCAAGCCAACTGTTCCACTGCCCATAAACGGATCGAGAACAATATCATCTTCGAAAGAGTAGAGTTGGATTAAACGATAAGGAAGTTCTTCCGGAAATGGAGCTGGATGACCAATTCTTCTAGCAGATTCGGCATTCATTGACCAAATTGATTTTGTCCATTCCAAAAATTGTTCTTTTGTAATCGTGTTTTGCTTTCCCTTTGCAACCCTTGAATAACTACCCTTTGAAAAAACTAAAATATATTCATGAATATCTCGAAGAATCGGATTGGCAGCAGAGAGCCAACTTCCCCAAGCCGTAGAGGGACTAGCACTTGCAGCTTTATTCCAAATGATTTCGCCACGCATATTAAAACCGATTTCGAGCATGATGCGGGAGATATAATCGGATAATGGGATATAAGGCTTCCTACCTAGATTAGCAACATTGATACAAACACGACCACCATTGATAAGAACACGATAGGTCTCTGAAAAGACATTTTTTAATAAAGAAAGATATTCATCAAGAGAGAGATCGTTATCATATTCCTTTGAGACATTGTACGGAGGAGAAGTAATCATCAGATGAACACAATTATCAGGTAGTTCTTTCATCTTCTCTGAATTTCCAAGAATAATTGTGTTTTCTAAATTTGGAGGAAAAACATTCTCTTCAGACGATACAGGTTCGTTCGGCGTCATTGTTCCATAAAGACGGGAATTATAGAACTTGGACGAATCATGATTGATACGACCACTTGTGCCAAAAGAGCTTGTCTCGGTACCTTTGTGTTTCATATTAACTTCTAATAAGTGATAAAAACTTTTCTGCTTTCTGAATATCCGTCTTTTCTTTTGCCGCTATGGAGATAATCTCGCCCAAATTGACTTTTGTGATCATTGAGGAAAAGAAATTTAACTCTTCTTTGATGAAAGCACTGAGTATGTTTTGGAGTTGTCTAGAATCAGAGACGGTTTGAAACCCTAACTTTGGACTGGATTTGATAAAATCAGCTTTGGTCGGTGAAGGATTCAGAGATATAAATCCTTGGATAACACCAGATGTTTTTAGAAAGTCAACCTTGCCAACATAAGAATCGGTAATGGGACTATTACCTAGAACAACGATGGGAATTTTTGTTGCTGAAATACCAGAGACACGGATATTGATAGACTTGCCAATGGCCTTTAGCATAGAATCGGAACGAAGCAGCGAAGGGTTGCCTTTGTGAGTCTTATAATCGCCAAGAAGTGAGATGGTATTTGTTTTCTTTTCATATCGGTAATTTGAGACAACACTCATCTTGACTTCAAAGAGTAACTTGATATCATTGGCGTTTTGATTTACGCCATCCTTCGTACAAAAAGCTACATCGGCGCTTGATTGCCGTGTTAATCCTAATTCTTCACATACAACTCCATTAACTGCATATAGTTTGAACGCTTTGGCAATTGGAGAAAGAAGATTCTTTGCCCAGTTTTCTGTGAATTGACCAATAAGAGAATTCCTACTTTGGAGAGTTTGGCCTTCAGCATTGCTTCCTTTGGGAATATAGGCAAAATAGCCACCAGTGAGCTTATAAAAAAGTTGCTCTGGAGGAGCGAAACTTTTCAAAGATTCTTTGAGGAATTGTATTTCAGTCTCAGTATTCCACATAATATTATATGATAATATAGTGATTTGCCCATTTAGAAACTAATCTTGCAAAAAGCAAAAGTTACTGATTGTTTTTTAAGCGCGTTGTCGGCTAACGGCGTTGCGGTTAATCTGCTGCCAAGAACAAGAATGCAGCATTGAAAAACCCAAGCCGATAATTATTAAAAAATTTTTTTTGTGCGACTACTTTGAACAAGACTGCCGACACGGAACAACTACTTTTACAATTACACAAATGCCGAGTGCGAACTCGCAGTCAGCTTGAACCGCTTGTTATATTGCGTTTTATATTTATTCTCCATTAATCCAATTTGCCCAATTTCTAAAAGTTCCGTTATCAGGTAAAGACCACTTCTGAGTAATTGTCATCCAGAAATATTCATCAATTAATTTTGGAACGCTTGAGTTTGGTCTTTGAAATTTTTCAGGTAAATCAGCTAAAGTAAAACCATTTTCTATACAGCTTGCTTGTAAAGAAATTAATTCATTTTTTATATGACGAATATATTTAACATACGAATCAGATGATTTACGATAACCTAATTTTTTAATGATTGGATTGTCCCAAGGTGCAAAGCATTTTGGTCTGATGGCAAATAAAATTTTAGCAGCTCCAATAGCACCAAATCTTTTTGTTATTTCATTATTCCCGCGGTGCTGAATTGAAGCAAGGCGATTCATTAAAGATTCAAATAATTCGTGAATTATCGGATAATCATCTTCCGTTAGTTCCCAAATGTTTTTATCATATGGGAAAAGTTGATTTGAAATCTGGTTATACCATTCTAAAAGTTCATTTTGTGCAGTATTATGATAAACAATTGCAAATTGACGGCATCCCCACTTATTAAGCCATTTTAACAGTGTTAAACGATGTTCTTGATTATTGAGGATATCAATCATCCCATTTGTTTGCTCAAGAAATTGCAAATATGCCCTATCGTTATCTGTTCTTCGACCATAACAGAAACAAGTAAATGCTAATTCTGATAAATTCATAATATTCACCTTTATTTTTTTGAAATAGTATTGCTTAACCTTTAGTATAACTTAGCAACATAACGGCATTGTACCTAAGCAGAAGCCCAGCACAACAATTATACTTTTTTAGATGACTGTTTAATTAGAAAAAACTTTCATTTACAAACTACACTAAACAACAAAGCCGGTACGGAACAATAAACTTTTAAATTGCACAAATACCAAATGCGAAAACGCTTTCGGCTTGAGGCACTTGTTATACCTTACTGCCATTAGCTTTTGCATAAATTGAAGCCATCTGCTTGTAATCATAATTTGATTTATGCTCATTAACATACTTCTGTCTCCAACTTTGAAAGTCGGTGTATTCACCATAACTTTTGGGTCGTAATATTTCTATAACTTCTTTGGTCATCTCTTTAATTTTCTTAAAAATATTTTCTTCTAGTTCCTCTTTGCATATATCACAAAATACCTTCTCGAAAAAATGATTGAGTAATTCTTTTTTAGTTGGTCCATAACTGTTGGTTGAATCTGTTTCAATTCTAACTTCCATCAATCGATTTACTCTATAACTTTTAGCATTGTTAAGAAAGGACAACATTTTATTCAATTTATCAATTTTTCTTTTTCTATGATTAAGTGCCCCAGTCGCTTTACTAAACCATTCCGGATCTGACCTCTCTTGACCTAATTGATAACGTGCTTTTGCAGCATTGAGTTGATTTTCAATTACAGTCTTTTCATCAAGAATGAAATTCATTTTGTCTGTCAATGTAGCTCTAATCATCTCCAAGTCACATTCAGGGTTTATTAAAAACTCTCGAAATTCTTGAAGACTGAGACTTGCCAAATCTTGGTCTTTCATTTTTATCTCACAATTTTATGTAAGGTATAACGGCGTTGTGGCTAAGGCGCAGCCCAGAACTACAATGCCGAACTTATTAATAAATTTTTTAATTACAAAAATCTTTTATAGCAAAACTACCTTGAACAAGAAACTTGAAACGGAACGACTAACACGAAAATTTCTAAAAAGCCAAATGCGAATACGCTGTCGCCTTGAGCCACTTGTTATACCGTTTTTTAATTTTTATGGTTCTTTTGTGCCGATAACAAAACCATACATATCCATTATTTTTGCTTTTGTATAATTAAATCTCGGTGTCGAGTTTATAAAATCTTTTGTAAATATTTGACTTGAAAGATTATTAATTTCTTTTTGATTCACTTCATAAAAGTTCTTGATAACTTCCAATGAGTTTTTATTGAAGGATGTAAATTTTGATAGCTGTGGATTAATCTTTTTAAAACATTTACAAAAATATTCATCAAATGCTGGAACTATACCAAAAACACCGAGCATTATTTTTGTAATAAGAACGATAGCACGATTGTTATCTTCAATTACCTTTTCGCAAATGCCCTTATACAAATTGTTAATTGTTTCATACTTTTCCACATATTCCGATGGCTGTATTTCCCAAATTGTTCTTTCAAGTGTTGCAATATATTTGATTAATTCTTCGAAATGCTTATAACTTTTTTGTAGTAAGAAACTCGAACCTCTCATCATTCCCCAACTTGCCAAATAAAATCCTAAAATAGCGCAAGATTTTTCCATATCGTTTAGAATATTATTCCCATTGTTCCCTCTAAAGTAATTGTAACAATAATCAAAAGATGAATAACGATGGTCTTCAAATGATATTGTTCTAAATTCATTTACTGCTTCTGTGATTGTCATTTTTATTTTTGTATTTGTTTTAAGTAAACTATGATTATGTAAACGGTATAACGGCTTTGTGCCTAAGCTGCTGCCAAAAACAGCAATGCAGTTTAGAAGAACAAAGCCAATAATTTTTGAAAACTTTAATTAACTAAAAAACTATGAATAAGAAACAAAACACGGAACGACAAACCCAAGAAACCAAAATTGCTGAATGCGAAAAGGCAGTCAGCTTGAGGCACGGGTTAGCTTGCGTTTTGGAACACTTCATTAAAAATATCATTCAAAGATTCTTCTGTATAATCTCCATCTTTATTAAACGGGATATTTAAACTTTCAAGAACAGTTTTAAATCTTTTGTAACCATTTTCACTTCTAAGTTCTACCCAATTAACATTTAGACTGTTTAATTGATTTTTATTAGTTTCTGAAAGTTTATCTGCAACAAAAACTTCGCTAGCTCTTGCTATAACTGCATCAGCACTTTCGGGATTACCTATTCCCATTAACTTTACTTCACATTTATAATTTTTAGAATCGTCAACTAAGTAAAAATCAATTTCTCTTTTAAAGTCAAATTCTACTTTTTTCTTTTTACTTTTAAGCTTAAGGAGGTAATTTGACTGGGATACACCATATAACTTGCATAAAGTTTGCATTAAAGGTTTTTCTACACGTTTACCGGCTGTACTCCAATAGCCACCTCGCAAGGCTGCACGTTTGACTGCAAGTGTATTTATAACAATCAGACTTTCTCCAATATTAAGCTCTACGCTGACAGCTTTAATTTTAATTGTAAGTTTCAAATTAAATTCGTTTTCACTATCTACTAAACTTTTAATTGCTTCATACAGTTGTTCGTAATGTTGATAAGATGCGTCAATTACAATCTCCCTAGTTTCGGAATTATACATATTCTTGATCGTTTTTTGGTTTAAACCAGAATGTATAGCTATTTCTTCTTTTGGTAAACTTTTCGATAAGAATTCTTTTTTATACCAATCAATATTAATGTCTTTATTATTAAGTTTTGCCTCAACTATTTTTTTAAAGAAATCGATTGCGTATTGCAAAAAATCAGCATTAATAAGTGCTACTATTTCAATACGATAATCTTCACCTTTTAAAAGTTTTTTAATGATGTTTTTGGCAACTTGTTCTGTAAGCGTCATTTGTTTTCCTTAATTATTTTGGAAAATTCATTAAATGAATAATATTTATTTGGGAAGTCAAAATTAAATAAAACATTTTGACCTATGTTTTCTTTTATCCGTTCGAAATATTTTTTTGATATTTCAGTTGTGAAAAAGAAACGGTTAAGTGACTGAGCAGCTTTGCTAAAAGTACCACTACCTCCAAATGGGTCAAATACTAGGTCGTTTTTAAATGAATAATATTTTAAAACTCTAAGACAAAGTTCCATTGGAAAAACTGCTGTATGAGTTTTATCAAATGTTGGGTCAATATTCCAAGTATTTATTTGGTCAACTTCTCCAAGAACTTTACTTTCTTGAACAGTCTTGTAATCATATTGCCTAATATTCCAATCAATTAACTTGTGTGTTTTTTTTCGATATACCATTAGGTATTCTGTTACAGCCGTCGGTTTATATGCTAAAGGTTTCCTATGTTGGCGAAAACTAGAATTACGATCTTTCGCACTGAATTCTGGCTTTACCCATACAATATCATCAATAAATTCCCATCCCATTTCAATTAGAAAGGGATGAATATCAAATGGTATTGGGTATCTTTTGCTCGAATGTTGCCGACTTACACGTGGAATAATTATTGGCGAAGTATTTAAAATGAAAAATCTTCCTTCTTTAGTTATGCGATGGATTTCTTTAAAAACATCTCGTAAAAATTCTAAATATTCATCATAGCTTTGATAAATTGAATAATCCCTTGCATTATAGTAAGGTGGCGACGTGAAAGTAAGATGAATTGATTCATCAGAAATAGTTTTTAATACTTCGAGAACATCACCATTTACAACAACATTTTTGAGATAATCAGGGGATTTACAATGATCACCATTGTATTCAGATTTAAATTTGTCAAAAAATTCTTTTTCAATCACATTATGAATCACTTCATTTGGGTGATTGACTAATTTTTTTAATTCAGAAATAACTTGTTCATCATTATTAAAAACTAGCAGACCTCTAATCGCTTGCAATACGATTTTAGGATCTGAATCTTTTAGTCTCCTAATTAGGATTGGGATTGCATTTTTATTTCTCATTCTGCCAATTGAAGAAATAGCCTCTCTCCGTACCATAGTACTTTCATCAGATGCTGAGATGTTTTCCAATTGACTTAAATATTTTTCATCACATAATTTGCCAATATTTTTGACAGCTAATAATCTTATCTTTTCAATTGGATGCTTGCAAAGAGGAATAAAATATTTGCCATCAAAATTATCTGGTAATCTTCCCAATTTATCTAATGTAAAAAAAAGTGTCTTGGTATCATTAGTAGGGTTCAAATATTTACCAAGTTCACCATTGTTACCGTTTTTTAATTCAGTTACTTCATTTTTTGTCACAGTATTTTCCTCAAATAATAAATTTTCATCATAAATTTAACCAAATATTATACGGAATGTACATCAATCTAAGAAGCAAGCTAACGGCCTTGCAACTAACCCGCCGCCCAGAGCAGACGGCTTATGAGAAAGTACAAAGCCAATGATTTAAAAATAATTTTCATAGTGTAATAAACTTGTCTAAGAAATTTTTGAAAGCTACCCAACCCAAGAAATTGAAAAAGCCCACGAGAAAAGAAGCGGTCGGGTTGAGTTGCTTGTTATATGGGTTTTTAAATTTGAACAAACTTTAATTGATCCTTAGTTACTGAAATAATTTTAAGTTCTCTTATGGCTTGTTGCGTAGAATCAAAAATGACTAATAACTTGTTATCTTCATTAAATGTCCAAGTTCCATTTTCAAAATAATGAGCGTCGTTTGGAGCTAAAACTAAATATTCGCATTCGCCACTATCAGCAAAAGAATATACTTGTCTGTATCGGGACGGGGGAAACACTTTATAATTTACAGGCCGATATATTTGGATTGAATCGGTTTCTTCTTCTCGAGAATGTATCCACTTCTTCTTCAATTCACTGATATCAATTTCGTCAGAATTTAGAATCTGATCAGAATTACATCCTATTAAAACTAATGTATAAAAAAAGAAAAATATTTTTTTCATTTTATTACCCATATAACGGCGTTGTGGCTAAGGCGCAGCCCAAAACTACAATGCTGAACTTGTTAATTAAATTTATAATTAGAACAAAACTTTCTTTTACAAACTACGCTTAACAACAAAGCTGAAACGGAACGACTAACACTAAAATTTGTAAAATGCCGAATGCGAAAACGCTGTCGCCTTGAGCCACTGGTTATACAAACGTTAAAATAAATTAAACTTCTGTCCATAATATTCTATCGATTATCTGGCATATTGGTAAATTTTCTTCTAATGTTTTCATTGGACCATTTATCAATTCCCACTTGTTTTGTTCTGAGGCGATATACCTCAATGCCTCAAATAAAAAGTCAAAAGGCCATACACCAGAATTAAATTTTATCAAAGCATTTGCATCGTTAATTTTTCGTAATACTCTTGAATCGAAGCCAACGCTAATCCCCAGTGTCATTAATATTGTTTTCGAAATAGTCATTATACTTGCTGGTATATGGTTCTGAAGTATTGAGCCTTGGAAATAACTGTAGATAATAGATATTCTTTCTTTATGGAAAAGAAGAATATTAGATAGAGTCTTTTCTGAAACACTTAGTCTAAACAAATCGTAGAATGTATTTCTTAAGAAATCATTTGCAAATAATTCTATAAGAAATCTTTCATTTCTAATACCGCCTTGATTCCGAAATGCGCCCCAATGACCTAGGGTAGTAGTTAATTGCGATTGAAGATCTTCAATGTTATCTTCATTCAATATTTTCAATCGTATCTGCGATAAAATTATTGCTTCATCGTTGGGGAAATTTTGAATCCGCTGTAAACACTCTTCATAATTTGGAAACAAACACATTTTACTTCTCTCTGTTGTTTGTATAACGACGTTGTTTTTAAGCCGCCGCCCAAAAAGCAATGCAGCATTGAAAACCAATGCCAATAATTTTTAATTAGCTTTTTTTTATAACCTACTTCAAAGAGCAACTTACATTTACAGCCTAACTTTATAATTACACAAACGCCGAACAGTTTAAAGCGGTCGGCTTGAAGAACGGGTTATACGGTTTTGCGTTATTGAAATCTATGCCAT
>JASEGV010000003.1 GCA_030017895.1 Bacteroidota bacterium
CCCAATTTGAAAACACTTAACAAACGAAGTGCGGTTAAGTGATATTCAAATTGCGGATCCCGCTCGACTAAAGATTAAGTTGAGCAGAGCGGGACCCGGCTATGCTCAGAAAAAAAGAAAGTTTTGTTATAACGGGGCGTAGCGCAGCCCCAATTTGAAAACACTTAACAAACGAAGTGCGGTTAAGTGATATTCAAATTGCGGATCCCGCTCGACTAAAGATTAAGTTGAGAAGAGCGGGACCCGGCTATGCTCAGAAAAAAAGAAAGTTTTGTTATAACGGGGCGTAGCGCAGCCCGGCTAGCGCGCTTGGTTCGGGACCAAGAGGTCGCGAGTTCGAATCTCGCCGCCCCGACAAAAATATTTTTGTAACATAATGGTATAAAATAAAAATAACAGGTGGAACAATTGAAAATATTAGTCGTGGAGGATAACTTAGCTCATCTACGTATTTTGCAATATGTAATACAGCGTAATAAAATCAATGCTAATTTATTTTATGCCAGCGATGGACAGGATGCTTTGAATTTCCTTTTCAAAGAAGATTCTTATTCCAACAATGCTGATATTCCTACACCAAATCTTATTCTTCTCGATTTAAATCTACCTAAGCGCGACGGCAGGGAAGTTCTGAAAATAATTAAGGAACACGATCAATTAAAAGAAATACCCGTCGTAATTGTAAGCACTTCAGATCGTGAGGAGGATATATCCTACGCAAAAACATACGGCGCTGCTGCTTACATAAGTAAGTCGGTTGGTTTCGATAATTTCAATCATCAAATTTCACAAATTTCTAAGTATGCTAAATTGATCTGATTCGCTTACGAAAACAAACTCATGACTGATTATATAGTAGCAATTGTCGGCAGACCCAATGTCGGAAAATCAACCTTATTCAACCGTTTAATAGGACAGCGAAAAGCAATTGTTGATCCGACTTCCGGAGTTACGCGCGATCGCCATTACGCAACCACTGATTGGGCAGAAAAAGAATTCACTCTTATTGACACGGGTGGCTACATCCCGAAAGCTGAAGGAATTATCGAACAAGCAATGCTTGAACAGGCTAAAATTGCTATCGATCAGGCAGACCTTGTACTATTTTTATGCGACGTCAAAGAGGGAGTAACACCGCTTGATTCGGAAATTGCAAACATACTTCGAAAATCAAATAAAAAAATATTATTAGTTATAAATAAAGTGGATAATGAAATCCGCGAACCGGATTCAGCTCAATTTCATAAGTTAGGGGTTGGCGATCCGTTTACCGTTTCGTCGCTTGGTGGTAGAAAAATCGGCGATTTACTCGATATTCTTACTGCGGACATTCCGAAACGGGCAAAATCCGATAAAGATAGTATCTTAAAATTAGCTGTCGTTGGTAAACCGAATGTAGGTAAATCCTCATTTGTAAATTCACTGTTAGGCGAAAATCGGAATATCGTTACACCAATTCCCGGAACTACGCGCGACCCGATAGATTCAATATTAAAAATTTATGGAGAAGAATTACTGCTGATTGATACTGCCGGACTCCGGCGACCGAGTAAGATAAAAGAAAGTATAGAATTTTATAGTGCCCTGCGAACACTCAGAAGCATCGCAAGGTGTAATATTGCTTTATTGCTGCTCGATGCAGAGCAGGGAATAGATAAACAAGATTTGCATATCGTTGAAAGCATCGCTAATAGAAAACGCGGCATTATCATCTGTGTAAATAAATGGGACTTGATTGAAAAAGACCAATACACAGCTATCGCATTCGAAAAGAAATTAAAATTGATGCTTCGGCTTTACGATTATGCACCAATCATTTTTATTTCCGCAAAGACTAAACAGAGAGTATTTAAAACAATTGAAGTTGCAAAACGTGTTTTTGAGGAAATGCAGAAAAGAATTCCCACAAGCAAATTGAATGATATTCTTCTTGATATTATTAATTCGACTCCACCTTCCACACCGACAGGCAAAGAAATTAAAATTAAACATGTGATGCAGGTAAAAACAAAACCCCCTGTATTCTCTTTTTTTGCAAATCATCCGGAGTTAGTTCACCAAAATTACGTTCGTTTTTTAGAGAATAAAATTCGTGAGCACTTTAAATTTGAAGGCGTTCCGCTGACTTTAAATTTTAAGAAAAAATGAAGCGTAGCACAATCATAGTCATCGGAGGTTTAGCTGCCGGCCCCAGTGCTGCTGCCAAAGCAGCAAGAACTAATCCACATGCCGAAGTAATATTATTCGAACAGAGCGAAACAGTCTCATACGGAGTGTGCGAAATTCCTTATTTAATCGGCGGCGATATCGAAGACGAGACCAAACTCGTTTTGTTTTCACCTGAAAAACTTGCATCAGAAAAAAAATTTTCTGTAAAAATATTACAGCTTGTCGAAAAAATAATTCCTAATAATCATAAAATTATTGTTCGCGATCTTAATGCAAATACTTTAAAAGAATATCATTACGATAGGTTGATTATTGCAACAGGGGCAGTTCCTAAAAAAATTAATATCGATGGGGAAAATGCCCGCAACGTTTTTTATGTGAGATCCAGGGCAGAGACTTTGGCTTTAATGAATTTTTTAAAAACTGAAAATCCCAAAAAAGCCGTAATAGTAGGTGGAGGTTTCATCGGGTTGGAAATGGCGGAAGCTCTTCGGAAAAAAAAATTGAAAGTTACGATTCTTCATAACGATAATTTGCCTTTAGATAATTTTGAGATTGAAACAAGTGAAGAAGTTTTAAAAGAACTCAAAAAGCAGGAAATCGAGTTTATTCCGAATGCAAAAATCGAAGCCTTTATCAAATCGAAATCGGAAAAAATTGAATTTGTGATAACAAATCGTGGAACCTTTGAAACAGATATTGTGGTAATTGCTATTGGGATAGTGCCGAACACAGGTTTAGCAAGAGCTGCCGGAATTCGTTTAGGAATTAACGGCGCTATTAAAGTAAACAATTATCAGGAAACGAGCATTGATCGTATTTATGCTGCCGGTGATTGTTGCGAGGTAAAAAATATTGTAACCGCCAAACCGGCTTACATTCCATTTGCAACAGTTGCGAGCCGGTCAGCTTGGGTTGCAGGCGAAAATGCAGCAGGGGAACGGTCAAAATTTACAGGTGGAATATATTCGGCAGCATTAAAATTATTTTCTCTCGAAATTTCTAAAGTTGGAATTAGTTCAAAAGAAGCAACAGCACTACGATACCGGGTTGTAACCGACTTTATCACAACGAACTCAAGAATTCCATTTATGCCCGGCAATAAAAAGTTATCAGTAAAATTGATTGTCGATCAAACATCACGAAAAATTTTAGGGGCGAATGTCTTCGGCGAAGACGGGGCAGCACTTAGGGCAAACACCCTTGCTGCTGCAATTCAACAAAAATTAACTGTTGATGAATTATCAAAATTGGATTTAATCTATGCACCCACCTTCTCACCGTTGTGGGATCCAATTCTAATTGCAGCGAATAGCATGAAGAAGAAACTCTAACAAATTAAATATGGAAACGAAATGACGAAAAAGAAAATTAAAAATTTGATTATTATCGACCATCCTTTAATCAGACGCGACTTAACCCTTTTACGCGACAAAAAAACTCCGAGTTACCAGTTTCGTGCAATCTTAAGACATATTGCCGGGCTAATGGCATACGAAGTAACAAAAGATTTGCAAACGAAAGAAATCGTAGTTCAAACACCTTTGGAAAATACAAAAGGACATTTAATAGTCGATAGGGTAATCCTAGTACCAATTCTCAGAGCCGGTCTGGGTTTGGTTGGTGGTTTTGTGGAGTATCTGCCGGATGCACGAGTCGGGCATATCGGACTTTACCGCGATGAAGAAACTTTAAAACCTGTAGATTATTATTTTAAATTTCCAAAGAAGTTGAAAGATTCACGCATTTTAATTCTTGACCCGATGTTAGCTACAGGTGGAAGCGGCGCCGCTGCGGTAACATTTTTAAAACAAAAGGGGGCAAAAAAAATCTGCTTTGTCAGTTTGGTCGCTTCGCCTCAAGGTGTTAAAGCAATTCATTCTATGCACCCCGATGTAAAAATATTTGTAACTGCATTAGATCGTGGTTTAAACCATAAGGGATATATCCTGCCCGGTTTAGGAGACGCGGGGGATAGAATTTTTGGGACAGGCGAATAATTTGTTTTTATTACCTAACGCCATTATATTCTATCAGAGGATATAGATGCGTGATGGTATATATAAAAAGAAATTAGATGATTTGCTGGCGGTTTGCCACAAAAATCTTAGAACAGTCAATGACGAACTGATACGGCATGCGTTCGATTTTAGCTTAACTGCACACAAACAGGATTTACGAGCATCGGGAGAGCCATATTTTAATCATCCATACGAAGTTGCCCTCATAGTAGCAAAAGAAATTCCGCTCGACGATATTTCAGTAGCCGCTGCATTGCTGCACGATGTTGCAGAAGATACCGATTACGAAGTTAAAGATATCAGGCAGGAATTCGGGAATGTAATTGCAGATATTGTTGATGGTGCAACTAAGATAACCGACATATTTCAAAGCCACGAAGTAACCAAAGCTGAAAGCTTTCGAAAAATGCTACTCTCGATGGTGAACGACATTCGTGTGATGCTCATAAAGTTTGCCGATCGTTTGCATAATATGAGAACTCTTGAGTATCTACCTGCCGAAAAGCGCGGACGCATTGCTAAAGAAACATTAGATATTTATGCACCTTTTGCTAACCGTTTTGGACTTGCTAAAATAAAATGGGAATTTGAAGACCTCGCTTTTAAATATCTTCATTCAAAAGAATACGAAGAGATAACAAGATCGTTAAAGGCAAAACGACGGGAGCGTGAATTATATATAAAAAAATTTATATCACCGCTCGACAAAAAACTGAAGGAAGAAGGAATCGTTTTTGAGATCGAAGGGCGGCCAAAACATATTTACAGCATCAACAATAAAATGAAGACGCAGGAAAAACTTATCGATGAACTATACGATCTTTTTGCAGTCCGTATAATCATAGATACTCCCAACAACAACGATTGTTTTGCAGTGTATGGAATTATTTCGGAAATTTACATCCCAATTCCTGAGCGCTTTAAAAATTATATCTCTCTACCGAAGAAAAACGGGTATCAATCAATTCATACAACCGTGATCGGTCCTGAAGGAAAAATGGTGGAAGTGCAAATACGAACACGTGCTATGCACGAGATAGCCGAACACGGTGTTGCCGCACATTGGAAGTATAAAGAAAATCAATCGGTATTAGATAATGAAATGGATAATTGGGTGAACTGGGTGCGTGAAATATTCGAGCAAGCTACCGAGGAAACCTCGCCGAAACAATTCATCGAAAGTTTTAAACTCAATCTTTATCAGGATGAAATCTATGTGTTTACACCGAAAGGAGATTTAAAAATTCTCCCAAAAGGGGCGACACCTGTCGATTTTGCTTTCGATGTTCACTCGAGCGTTGGCTTTCATTGTATCGGAGCTAAAGTAAATGGAAAAATCGTTCCTCTTGATTCAAAACTACAGAGTGGTGATCAGGTTGAGATTATCACTTCAAAAAATCAAAAACCAAACAGGGATTGGGAACAGTTTGTAGCTACCAATAAAGCTAAGTCGCATATTCGCAAATGGATAAAAGAAGAGCAAAGAAAACAGATGCACGAAGGAAGAGAGATTTGGGAAAAGCGAATTAAGAAACATAAACTTCATCTCAACGAAGACGAACTACAAAAACACCTGCAGGATTATAACATCTCACGCACGCTTCAGGATTTTTATCTCGGCATTGCAACTTTAGATATTAACCCGGATACGGTTGCTCATGAAATCATTGAACGGCTGAAACACCCGGCGCCGGCAGGAACGAAAGAACCGAATGTTGAAAATGTATTTGATAAATTTTTAGACTCTGCCCGGAGTTTAGCGACAGGAATAAAATTATTCGGCAGCAACGATAATTATCTGCACAACTTTGCTAAATGTTGTAATCCGATACCCGGAGATGCGATTGTTGGTTATGTAACTATCGGAGAAGGAATAAAAATTCATAAAAAAGATTGCGTTAACCTAAAGGCATTCATAAAGACCGAACAAAACCGGATAGTTGAAGTCGCTTGGCCACAAACCGGCGGGGTAGATTTTGCCTCGGCGATTTCTATCGAAGGTGAAGACCGTCCCGGATTACTGAACGATTTAACTCATACAGTTTCTACATATCAAAACACAAACATACGCTCTGTCAACCTCCAAGCTACCGACGGAATGTTTGATGGAACAATCATCGTTAACGTAAAAAATTTGGATCAACTCAGCCGTCTCATCGAAAAAATCCGGAAGATTAAAGGAGTTACGAAAGCTGTGCGGTTGAGTTCTCAAAACTAAACTGGGAAATTAAATGGGCAGATTATTAGGAATAGATTTCGGGACAAAGAGAATCGGTTTGGCTGTTAGCGACCCTCTCGGTATAATTGCACGACCTCTCGAAACAATTATTAATGACTCAACCACAATAGACAAAATTAATAAACAAATCAGAGATTTTAACATTGAGGCAATAGTTGTTGGTCTACCTTTTAATTTAAAAGGAGAGCGGGGACAAAAAGCACAAGAGGTTGAAGCTTTTATTGAGCAATTAAAAAATTCAACACAATTACCGGTTTTTGCAGTTGATGAGCGATTCACGTCCACAACGGCTAAAGCTACTCTTCTCCAAATGGGAGTAAAGAAAAAACAACGGCAGGACAAATCGAAAATCGATTTAATGGCGGCTGCCTTAATCCTTCAATCTTATTTAGATTCTGCACCACAAAAATGACTGATGGTTTAGGAAAAAGGACTTCTATGAAGTCAAGTTTTATCAATTGGCTAAAGAATAATAAATTTAAAAGTATAATTATTTTAGTATTGTTTTTTCTGATTGTTGGATATTTTTCATTACCGGGACACAATATACATGAATTAAAAAAAAACAATCCAACCACTACAGCATTAATGCAACAGCGGATTGATGAAAAAGATGGAAATCTCAAAATAATTCAGAAATGGGTTCCACTATCACGCATCTCGCAACACATGATACATGCAATCATCGTAGCAGAGGATGGAACTTTTTACGAACACGGTGGTGTGGACTGGTATGAAGTCCAAGAATCGTTTGAGCGGAATTTAGAAGAAGGGCGTGCAGTTCGTGGTGCAAGCACGATTACACAACAGCTCGTAAAAAATTTATATCTATCAACATCAAAAAACCCGTTGCGTAAATTAAAAGAATTAATTATTACACTCCGAATGGAGAGGATATTGAAGAAGGACCGTATTTTGGAAATTTATTTAAACTCAATTGAATGGGGTGAAGGGATTTTCGGAGTTGAAGCTGCATCGCAGAAATATTTTGGAAAATCAGCCGCTTCGTTGGAAAGATGGGAAGCTGCTCGGTTAGCCGCTGTCGTGCCGAGTCCAAGAAAGCATAAACCCACAGAGAATACTCGTTGGTTAAATTTCAGAACGAATATTGTTTTGAACAGGATGGAAGCACGAGGTTGGTAGAATGAACCTACATGATGTAAAAATATTAATCGAAGAGGGGGAAGGATTTGAACTTGAATTCAAACGACGTATTTCATCTCCTGAAAAAATTGCACGGACAATAATTTCATTCGCCAATACAAAAGGGGGCTACATACTTTTTGGTGTTGATGACGATGGGAAAATCGTGGGAGTCGAAAGTGAAAAATCGGAAATTGAATTGATTTATACAGCATCGAGAGATTTTGTCGATCCGCCCATTGAGCCGTTCATCGAAGTTGTGCCCTTCAACCAACGGGATGTGATTGTATGCTTCATCGATGAAAGCAAAACTAAACCACATTATTACCTTGGCGAAAACAATAAAGATGAGGGGGAATCGACAAGGGTGTATATTCGCATCAACGACAAAACTATGATGGCGAGCAAAGAGGTTGTTAAAATCCTGAAGAGCGAAAACCCTGAAACCCCTCCGATGCGGTTTTCGATTGGTGAAAACGAAAAGCGACTTTTTCGATACCTTGAAACCAACGAGAGAATTACGGTTCGTGAATTTGGAAGACTCGTTAACATAAGCGATCGGCGGGCTTCACGAATTTTGGTTAGGTTGGTGCATTACGGTGTGCTGCGTATTCATACTCATGAGAAAACTGAATATTTCACACTGGCTTATTTTGTTGATTATTAAATCCAAATCAATCTTGTTTTAAAATTTTCACCAATTCAAACACTGCAATCGCGTAAGCGACGGCCGCATTTAACGATTGCTTCAAACCGAACATCGGTATATCTACTGCAAAATCTGCGACTTCGATTATTTCTTTTGATACACCTGTAATTTCATTTCCCACCACGAGACATAATGGAAAATCGTCTTTCGCTAAAGTGAAGTATGGTTTACTTTCTGTTGTGTGTTCCAATAAACAAATTTTAACTGATTCCGATTTTAGTTTTGCGATTGCATCTAAAGGATTTTTGTAATATTCAAAGGGAACTGTTTCGATTGAACCTAATGCGGTTTTCTCGATTTCTTTCCGGGGTGGATAAGGAGTGTAACCGGTTAAAATCAGTTTTGAAATTCTGGCGCCGTCAGATGTTCTAAAAATTGCCCCGACGTTATATAAGCTTCTGATGTTATCTAATAGAACATGAACCGGGAATCGTGGTTCGTTAATCAATTGCTCTTTTGAATAACGATATTTTGAAATTTCTGTGTGTGTTAATTTTCTCATAAGTGATTTCAATATATATAAATCCGACTAACAAATTCAAATCAGTAACTGAAGTTACGCAGAATTGACTTTTTGTCATGTTGAGCGAAGCGAAACATCTAAAAATAGCCTGAATTTGAGGTTTCAGATTCTTCACTTCGTTCAGAATGACTCTTTTGCGTAACTTCAGTCAGTAACAACAAAGTTTTAAGATTAATCAAATAGTTGTTATATTATGCTCAATCTAAAATAATTTTAACATCATCGTGAAAGCTAATTAGTAAATGAGTAAGCGTATTATCAATATCGTTGTTCTGAATTTAATTCTATTCATAATATCCGACCAATTAGTTTATAGTTGGGGTGGAACAGGTCATAAATTTATTAACCGCAAAGCAGTTATGCACCTTCCATCGGATATGAACGCTTTCAAAGCTGATAGTTTATTTTACGAAGCACATGCTTCGGATGCTGATAATCGAAAGATAAGTTCGGATACAACATTCTTAGCCGAAAGTCCGCGACATTTTCTCGACATAGATGATTATCCTTATTTCAAATCTATGACTCGTAATCTTGATTCTTTGATTATGATCTACGGATGGCAGCGTGTGAAAGAGAACGGAACAAATCCGTGGTTCGTGAAATGGTTCATGGATTCATTAATTGCTCAATTAACTCGAAACGATTTAGCAAAAGTAAAACAGACAGCAAGCGATATCGGTCATTATGTTGGCGATGGATATCAGCCCCTCCATTGCACATTGAATTATGATGGACAACTTACAGGGAACAGAGGTATTCATTCTCGATATGAAACAACGATGCTGAATTCATATCAGGCACAAATCAACATTCAAACAGATTCGATTTATTATATCGGATCCCCAATCGATTTTATATTCGAATACATAATTCATTCTAATTCGCTTGTCGATTCCATTATGCTTGCGGACAATTATGCTAAATCCGTTTCAGGTTATAGTGGATCAGGAACAGCACCTGCGAGTTATTACTCAGCACTTTGGGAAAAAACAGAACGCCTCACAAAAGATCAGCTCCAACGATCGACCACAGCACTTGCAAGTATTTGGTACACTGCCTGGGTGAATTCAAAAACTACTTCGGTTGATGACAGCAAGTTAGCTCATTCTATTCCTGAGGGTTACATACTCGAACAAAATTATCCAAATCCGTTCAATCCCGGTACACAAATTACATATCAGCTTTCTAATTATGCTCACGTAACATTGAAAGTTTATAATATCTACGGGCAGGAAGTAAGCACACTCGTTAATGGTTTTCAGGATGCCGGTGCCAAAACTGTATATTTTAATGCAACACAGTTATCGTCAGGTATCTATTTTTCTAAACTTGTAACAGCAGCAGGAAAAAATATTTATACGAGTACAAAAAAAATGATCCTCCTTCGATGAATAAGATTCAAAATAAATCAAAAATTGTAGTTGCGATGAGCGGCGGTGTCGATTCCTCGGTCGCTGCGGCTTTGTTGGTAGAACAAGGTTACGAAGTTATAGGCATTACAATCAAAACATACAACTACGAAGATGTTGGCGGTAACATTGGAAATGAATCGAGCTGCTGTTCGCTCGATGGAATAAATGATGCAAGAATGGTTGCAGCAAAGTTAGGTATCCCACATTATGTTTTAGATTTTTCGAAACAATTTAAAAAAGCAGTAATCGACAATTTTATCAGCGAATATGTAGCCGGTCGCACTCCGAATCCCTGCGTAGTTTGCAACCGGAAAATCAAGTGGGAAGAGTTAATTCGCAAATCAGTTGCCTTAGGAGCTGATTACATTGCAACAGGGCATTTTGCAAAAATACGTTACGATGAAGAAGTAAAGCGATTTGTTCTTTCTAAAGGAAAAGATACTGAAAAAGACCAGTCGTATGCTTTGTGGGGTTTAACACAAGAATTGCTGAGCCGGACAATGTTTCCGCTCGCCGAATTAACAAAACCTGAAGTGCGTGAGCTTGCAAAAAAGTTTGGTTTAAAAACAGCAAATAAAGCAGAGAGCTTCGAGATTTGTTTTATACCCGATGATAATTATGAGAGGTTTTTAAAAGAACAAAACCCGGAACTTGAAAAACAAGTTAGCGGCGGCGATATGCTTTTCGATGGGAAAGTTGTAGCTAATCACAGGGGTATTCCGTTTTACACAATCGGTCAGAGAAAGCGTTTGGGGGTTGCATTTGGTGAACCGGTTTATGTTACAAAAATAGATTCTGATACAAACACGATTACTCTTGGTCGCGATGCTGACTTGATGCATCGTGTACTAATAGCTAAAAGTGTAAATTTAATTTCAATCACAGATTTAAAAAACGGAGCGTCCATCACTGCAAAAGTCCGTTACAAAGATTCAGGATCCTCTGCTTTTGCCAAACAGGTCGATTCTGAAACCATACAAGTTATTTTTGATGAACCAAAACGGGCAATCACTCCCGGTCAGTCTGTTGTAATGTATAAAGGAGATGATGTTGTTGGTGGTGGGGTGATTGACCACGTTATAACTTAGTTATGTAAGATTTTGGATTGACAATTTTGGAATTAAAATCCCGAATCATAATTCATAAATACGAAATTCAAATAGTTATTAAGGAGTCATATTATGGCAAGAGATAAGATTCAACAACTGAGAGATTTAAAAGAACAAGCTAAGCTTGGAGGCGGACAGCAACGCATTGACGACCAGCATAAGAAAGGCAAACTCACTGCACGCGAACGCGTTGATTTGCTGTTAGATAAAAACAGTTTCCTTGAAACTGATATGTTAGTCGAACACCGATCGAACGATTTTGGTTTGGAGAAAGAAAAGTTTTTAGGCGATGGTGTGGTTACAGGCAGCGGAACGATTGATGGTCGTTTGGTTTTTGTGTTCAGTCAGGATTTTACTGTTTTCGGTGGTTCGCTCTCGGAGGCACACGCTGAAAAAATTTGCAAAATTATGGATAGGGCTATGAAAGTGGGTGCACCTGTAATTGGGCTGAACGATTCCGGCGGTGCCCGCATTCAGGAAGGTGTGGTCAGTTTAGGAGGATATGCCGATATCTTTTTACGGAATACTTTGGCATCCGGTGTAGTTCCACAGATTTCCGCTGTAATGGGACCTTGTGCTGGCGGGGCTGTATATTCACCGGCAATCACCGATTTTGTTTTTATGGTTAAGAATACAAGTTATATGTATGTAACCGGTCCGAATGTAGTAAAAACAGTTACTCACGAAACAGTAACACACGAAGAATTAGGGGGTGCCGTAACACACGCTACAAAAAGTGGAGTCGCACATTTTGCGTGCGAGAATGAAGTCGATTGCATACTTAAAGTCCGAAAATTATTCAGCTTCATACCATCAAATAACATGGACGACCCGCCGTTCAAACTAACGCAAGATGATCCCAACAGACGTGAAGAAAAATTGAACACCTTAATTCCGGACAATCCAAATAAGCCTTATGATATCAAAGATGTAATTCATTTAATTGTTGATGATGGCGATTATTTTGAAGTTCACGAGTTATATGCGCAAAATATAATTGTTGGATTCGCTCGTATCGGAGGATATTCGGTTGGAATAATTGCTAATCAACCGGCTGTGTTGGCTGGAGTTTTAGATAACGATTCTTCGATAAAAGGAGCCAGGTTTGTTCGCTTCTGCGATGCGTTCAATATACCACTTGTGGTTTTTGAAGATGTCCCCGGTTTTTTACCGGGCACTGAACAAGAATGGCGGGGAATAATAAAAAATGGAGCCAAACTCCTTTATGCTTTCTGCGAAGCCACCGTCCCGAAAATAACTGTTATAACACGAAAAGCTTACGGAGGTGCATACGATGTTATGAATTCAAAACATATCAGAGGCGATTTCAATTTTGGTTGGCCCACTGCCGAAATTGCTGTGATGGGTCCAAAAGGAGCGGTCGAAATTATTTTCAAAAAAGAAATTGAAAAAGCAAAAGATAAAGAAGCTGCAATTCAAAAAAAGGAAGAGGATTTTAAAGAAAAATTTGCAAATCCATATATCGCTGCTGCCCGTGGTTATTTAGATGATGTAATAGAACCGAGCGAAACGCGATTGCATTTATATCGAACTTTGAAAATACTCGAAAATAAGGTCGATTCAAATCCCCAAAAGAAACACGGTAATATACCCCTATGATAACTTACTTGATTTTCTTCTCGTAATCTTATATATTTAAACAAATTAAAATACACCGGAAAACTAATTTGTCAAAATACATAAATATTTTTTTTCTAACTTTCCTGTTAATAGGTTGCACAGGGAAGGAGACCATCAAACCTATAAAATCTCCCACAGCTCAAAACGATTCAATACAAAATTTTATTAACTCAAATCATTCAACGGTTAATGCTGATACGTTGTTTTCAGAAGCCGCAAATGATACTGCTTCGGAAAATGGTATTGACCCGATTGTCGCTCAATCGTTAGAAAGTGCCCGCAAACATTACATATCAGCTTTACGAGCTGAAACCGATGGTGATTCGACTCGTTGTGCAAATGAGTTTGAATTTGCTATTAATATTTTAAACGAACTTAGTTACTATCCTGGCATTGAGAAAAACCAAGACTTTAACGAATTAAGCTTGAGTATTGTTGAAGATTACGAATTATATATTGCCAACATCGATTCGCTCGGAGACCAAACATCTATTTTTGCTTTACGCGAAAAGCTGAATGATCTCCTCGAGGGAGCCGAATCACCCGAACAATTTAGAACACGAGAAGTTTTACCCGGACTTACAGTTCCGTTGGTTATTAATGGGTTCGTTCAAATTTATATGGATTACTTCACCGGACGTGGTAAGCACCACATGGAACGTTGGATAAAGCGTTCAGGAAAATATTTCCCGATGATGAAAAGAATTTTTAAAGACGAAAATGTTCCGGAAGAATTAATTTACCTTTCGATGATTGAAAGCGGTCTCAATCCTGTGGCACGTTCGTGGGCAAAAGCAGTCGGTATCTGGCAGTTTATAAAAGGAACCGGCAAACTCTATGGGCTTGAGGGGAATTGGTGGTATGATGACAGACGAAATGTTGAAAAAGCAACACGCGCGGCTGCTCAGCATCTACGCGATTTGTATAATGATTTTGGTGATTGGCATTTAGCAATCGCTTCTTATAATTCAGGCCCGGGACGTGTCCGATCAGCTATGCGGCGTTCGGGAACTTCTGTGTTTTGGTTCTTAAGAAAAAATCTTCCACTTGAAACACGAAATTATGTTCCGCAATACATCGCTGCCGCTGTTATAGCAATGAATCCGGAAAAATTCGGAATATCAGTAGAACGCGACCATGAATTAATTTATGAAGTTGTGAAAATCGACCAATGTGTTGACCTGCGAATTCTTGCAGAATGTGCATCGACAGATGTTGACATACTTCAGGATCTTAATCCTGAACTTCTTCAATTATGCACACCCCCCGGATATACAGGATTTGAGTTAAAGTTACCGAAAGGTTCTGTCGACACCTTCAATGAAAAATTCGCTCAACTGCTGGACGAAAAGAAAAGAGATTGGGCTGTTCATCTTGTTAAATCGGCTGAAACTATTGGTAAGATAGCCAAGAAATATGGCATCTCATCTTATGTTATCGCAGAAGCAAATAATATTTCAGTAAAGAAAAAACTTTCGGCTGGACAATCGTTACTTATTCCGGTTTCATCAAAAATGTCTTTACTCGTATCAAAGGATGATTCCCCAGCTAAAAGCCAAAAAAGTGCAAAACGAAAAGTTGATGCTCGTGGTAAAACAAAAACCACTTATAAAGTTAAAACCGGCGATACCCTCAGCGAAATTGCTGAACGTTTTGATGTTCGCATCAGCGACCTTAGGAATTGGAACGATATTGCTTATGGGAGGCAATTGAAAGCAAATGCCACGATAGATATTTTCGTCGATGCTGATAAAGCAGAAAAATTTCTCACTGCTGAATCAGGTATGAAAATTACAAAAAGTAACAAGAAGAATCTCAATAAATCATATTGGACTAACCACGTTGTTCGAAGCGGTGAATCCTTATTTACCATAGCAAAAAAATATGGAGTAACATCGCAAGACATAAAAAATTGGAACGGAATAAGAAGTAATAAAATTATGCCGGGACAAGAATTAGAAATTTATCTCGTCTCCGAAAATTCTGAAACTTCAAAGGCAAAGAGTAAGAAATCTGTTCAGCCGCCAAAAGGTAAACGAACTTTAGAACATCACGTTAAATCAGGAGATACACTCTCTCAAATAGCAACGCTTTATAATGTAAGCGTTCAACAAATAAGAGGTTGGAATAATTTTCGTAGTGATAAAATTACGGTCGGACAAGTAATCATTATCTATCTTGATTCTGGAACTTAATTATTATTCCTTCTCGAAATAAATCATTTTGTATGCTAAAAAAAAATATCGTATATTGCGAACACAATAATATAAGTTATCGGATTAATATCTCAATGCGTAAATATCTATTAATATTTGTCAGTTTGACGATTGTAATATCATCAAGAATAATAACTCAAGAACATGAGCAGCAAACGTTTAACAAACCAACCGACAAGGATCAACGACAAGTTGTTAACGTCGGTAATTTACTATTAACGGTTACAAATTATGGGACATTAGGCACTCGGAATGCGTATTGGCCCCAGCAATTTGCTGCTGAATATCCGCGTGGCTCGCGAATCGAGCATCTTTATCAAGGCGGTGTGTGGTTTGGCGCCATTTCCCGAAAACGAGGCAGAGCAGGTGTATCTACCGGTACCACAGACCGGAGCGGAAGTGGAACGACTGGACTTCATTATGAATTTTCGTCTGAACCGGGAGACCAGATTATAAAGCGTTCTATCGATCCTTTTGCAGGTCATCCGACCGAAGGCGCAGTGAGCGAATTGGATTTTGTTAGCGATTACACCGACAAATATACACGCGATCCAGTTACAGGCGATACGATTCCTTACCACATGCCTCTGGGTCTAACAGTTCATCAGGAAAGTTATGCCTGGAATTTACCAACCGCCGATTTTTTTGTAATCTTAAGTTACACATTTAAAAACACCGGTTATCGCGACCCATCAACCGGAGTTACAGTCCGTGATACACTCGATTCAGTTTATGTCGGATTGTGGAACAATTTCGTTGTCCGTAATACTAATTTTGTCCGACCCGGAACAGGCGGCTACTTCAACGTTACAGCCGGCTTTGATTCAGCCCGTAGAATGTCTTACGCTTTCGATTTCGATGGGAATAACCAAGGACCACCGGCAAACAGTTATATTGCAATGAAACTTCTCGGCAGCACACCTTTTCCAAATGGAGTCGATTCAGCACTTGATTTAGCGACTAAAACTTATTTTAATGCCTGGACTTTCCGTACGGCTTCCGGTGAAATAGAATATTTTTCGCCAGCACCTGATGACGAAGACCCAACCCGTTGGATGAATCGTTATGCACGAATGACCACAACGATGTATCCGAAAAGTAAAATTGATGCACTACGAACATCGCCAAAAAATTCAACCTTGCTCCTTACCGCCGGGCCTTATAAAACTTTATATCCGGGAGATAGTTTAACTGTAGTTTTTGGAATTGTTACAGCCAAAAAATTTGGGCAAGACCATGCTCGTTTTGATACACCGGAACAGCGTTCGATTTTATTTTCAAATTTAGCTTGGGCACAAAAAACTTACGACGGTGAAGACGCAAACGGTAATAATATTTTAGATGAAGGCGAAGATTTTAATGGTAACGGTATTTTAGATAGATACAGTTTACCTCAACCTCCACGCAGGCCCAAAGTTAGGGCTGAAGTATCCGACCGGAATGTTACATTATACTGGAACAAGCACACATCTGAAGAATCGGTCGATCCGATTACGCAAGAAAAAGATTTCGAAGGGTATCGTGTCTATCGCAGTAATGCCGGCGCCGATATCGCAGCCCCCGAAGATTTGTTATTTAACATGTCGCTTGTAGGCGAGTACGATTTACCAAACAATAATATCGCATTCGATGTTGGGTTTAGTAAAATATTATTAGATACTGCAAAATATTTTCCGGGCGATACGGTTGCGTACTGGTATCGTTTTCCACCTGCAGAACTTGAGTTAACACACCTCAACGGTTGGCAATATGTTTACGGTATTACGGCATTTGATAGAGGCGATTCGGCAAATAAGCTTCCGAGTTTAGAAAGTTCTAAAATTTTAAAACGGGTGATTGCCGGAACAAATGCAACCTCCGACGCGAATAAGGAAATCGGAGTTTATCCTAATCCTTATTATGTGAAAGCATATTGGGAAGGTGCCACGGGCGGCGAACGAAACAAGAAACTTATTTTTTACAACTTACCAGCCCGATGCGAAATACGGGTTTATACATTAGCGGGCGACATAGTAAAAACAATAGACCACGATGCCGCAACTTACAGCGGATCGGATATTGAATGGTTCAGAAAATTTCAAACTATACAGGAGAAGATACAATTCTCAGGTGGCGAACACGCTTGGGATTTAATAACCAAGAGCGACCAAATTATAGCAACCGGCTTGTATTTGTTTAGTGTAAAAGATAATGATACAGGTAAAATTAAAATTGGAAAATTTTTAGTTATAAAATAATAATTCAGGAGATGAGAAAATGAAAACATTGATAAAAGTTTTAGTAGTAGTATTCTTAGTAAGTTTTGTAAGTTCCGCACAAAGAGTTGAACGCACAATTAGCGATATCCAGAAAGTCTCAATTGATTCTTTACTATTAGCAGACGCTATTCAGTTGACAAATACTGCCAGGTGGACCCTCCAGACTTCACCATACAGGTGGAAGACTACGACCCCGGCAATGACTGATACTATTACATTAACAGCTTTATGCCTTGTCCCACCTAAAGTCATTACATACACAGCAACTGGATGGACAATGATATTGTCTGATACGGCACAACCTACAGAATGGGGTAATATATTTGTTCGTGCTTCCTCTGCTGATACAATTAATTTAATGAACAACGGTTTTTTAAACGTTACAAGAGGTGATATAATAAGAATTACTGGAATAGTTGAAGAATTTCCCATTGACAATATGAATAGCCTAACCCAATTCAGACCATTGCCAGGATTTGCAATTGAAATTCTTGATAATGTACCGGAAACAATTTCTGGTCCTATTCCCAAAGCAGTAACTGATTTTCATAACGGAACCGGAACGGGGGGGACTATTAGATACAGCACCGGTGAACCATTCGAGATGGCATACGTAGAACTTACTAATCTAACAGTAAACTATTATGTTAATTCTGGCAACGGTACTTTTAATATGGTTGATGCTAACGGTAATGAATTTTCGACTTATGACGCGTCTGGATATTATACACTTAGAGTTTTCCGAAATCCTCTATCAACTTATACATTACCATCGTTAAATACAAAAGTTGATACAATTAGAGGATATGTTTGGACTTCTTCTGGTGTGGAAAATTCACGCGGATACAGAATTTGCCCGATGTATCCAGGTGATATAGTTTTTGGTGCTGTTTTACCGGGTGTAAGTTCTGTTCGTCGTTATCCCGTTTTAGTAACTCCTGTCGACAGCGTTTTAGTAACAGCAAGAGTTTTTCAACAGCCCGGTGGGGCACCTGTTGACAGTGCAAAACTTTTTTATAGTATCAACAACGCTGCATTTAAATCAATAAAAATGGCAACTATTATTGGAGATTCAGTAGGAACATATATTCCTCTTCAAACCGCAAATGTTTTTGTTAGATATTACGTTACTGCATACGATAGTGCGGGTTATACAACAACAATTGCAAATCCAAGTCCAGATTATTCTACAAATAGTGCAAGGGGATTCTTCTTCTATTATGTGTTAGATAGGCCCACAACAATACGCGATATTCAATATTCTCCATTCTCACATGGTCGTGGTCCTTTAACAGGTGCAATTGCCACCGCATCTGGTATAATTACAGCCGACACTACACAACTTGGTTTATCACCTTATGGACCTTTCACAGCTTATGGTACCAACGTTTGGTACCTACAAACTGGCAAAGATCCCTGGAACGGAATATGGATAAGCAGCGTAGAGCCTACTATGGGACATGTAAACTTGGGTGATAGTGTAACGGTAACTGGAATAGTTTCCGAATTAAATGAAGTTACTAACCTTTATGCAATTTCAGATGTACAAGTGCATTCATCAGGGAATCCTATTCCAACACCCTCTTCAATTCCATGTAAAGACATCGGTTTTGGTGTAAGTAACGGAACCCCATCAGCTGAAAAGTGGGAAGGAATGTTAGTTCAATTAAACAATCTTACTGTTACAAATATTTATCCGACATTTGTCGATCCAACAGAATATGAAGTTAGCGATGGAACAGGGTCTGTTATTATTCGCCGCGACGGAAAAAATAATATTTCCAATGTTCCCGGCGATACCGTCGGTGGATTTAATTTTAGAATACTAAATGTTGGCGATAAGATAAGTTATATTCAAGGTATATTACACTTTAGTGCCCGAAGATATAAGTTAGTTCCACGAACAAATTCAGATTTTGGTGTAATAACTTCTGTTCAAGAGGTTCCGAATGCCTCGCTTCCAACTCAATACCAGTTAACCAACAACTATCCAAATCCGTTCAACCCTACAACCGTTATTGAGTATGCGCTTCCGAGAGAAGAGTTTGTAACGCTTAAAATTTATAACATAATCGGTCAGGAAGTTGCGATATTGAAAAACGAGGTCCAAAAAGCCGGCACCTACCGTGTGAATTTCGACGGCTCAAAATTAGCTTCCGGAGTTTATTTCTATCGTTTACAAACAAGCAGCTTTACACAAATAAAGAAAATGGCACTTGTAAAATAACAGGTTCTACCTTTAAATCGGAGTAATTATTAATGAATAATATTATTAAAGTCGGAATATTTCTTCTACTGTTTGGATCTCTGTTTTTAAGTTGCACTAAAGAAGGTCCTAATAATCCGAAAGCAAACTTATTACCTAAAACATATCTGTGGATTCAAACAGATACATCGCATAACTTGTCGCCAACAATCAGCCGGCAAATAATACGCTGGTGGGGCGAAGACCCCGATGGATTTGTGCGTGGATATCTCTTCTCCTACTTTAACACCGATAGTGTTATAGCCGGACAAATTCCTGATACTCTTGGTTACAGTTGGGTTGTTAAGAACGATTCTTTAATTGCATTCCCCCTTTATACTGCTCGCGAAAGATTTACAGTGATTGTTCGTGCTGTAGATAATTCGTTTCGTGATGATATTGAAGTCGGCGCTAACATCCGGTTAAAACCTTTCCCATATTGGGATAAAAATTTCAACGGTATATTTGATGATTCCGATTCGAGATTGACCGGCTTTATCGGCGCTGCTGACCCAATTGGCGCAAAACAGATTTTCCCAATTAAGAATACTCCTCCTACAGTTGAGTTTGCCACAGACCCGCTTGACCCGTTAAAAACGGTTCAACAACCTGATACCACTTTTACAGTTGCTACATTTACATGGATTGGTAAAGACTTAGATGGCGACAAAACTATAAAGAGTTATAGAATAAACTTAAATAACCCAAACGACAGTTCTATGTGGTTTGAATTTCCGGCTAAACATACGATGATAACGCTTGAAGCTCCGAGATCAAGAACCGATGACGCAACAGGCGAAGTAGATGCCGACGTTTATGTTGGAATATTTCCGAATATGAACAAAATAGGGCAAGTTTCGGGATTGCGTTTAGACGACACTAATAAAATTTATTTGCAAGCTAAAGATTTAGCTTCAGAAAACAGTCCGACGGTATATCTTCCTGATGGTGCCCGCAAATGGTTCGTAAAAAAACCGAAAAGTAATTTATTGACGATATCAAACTACGGTGCAGGCGACTATGCTACTGTTATTGGTTTTTATAGAAAAGCTTTTGCTGCTATCGACACTTTAGAGGGTGTAACCTCACCTCGTAATTTCGGCAATTTCGACCTTCTTGATATCCGTCGCGGAGCAACCGATCGCGTTGTTGGATTATTAGTACCACCGATTTTAAATCCGGCTTTTATACGGACATTAAAACTTTTTGAGTATGTTTTTTGGTTCACCGATTATATACCTGACACATGGACGCACATGCAAGCCGTAGCACAGTTTCCATTATATTTGTATAACGGATCTGGCGGCAAAGTTTTATACTCAACTCGCTTCGGTTACTTCTTAGGCGATCCTCGCGGCGCCCTCGTCGATTTTGCACCAGTCGATTTAGTCGGAAGTGTCTTAATCGATACACGTATTCCGAACGATTGGCCCATTTATCCTGACTCAACTTATCCTTCTGGATATTATCCGACTCTACGATTCAATCCCGCTGCAACTTTAGGTGCAGCACATTCATTATTCGTTCGAGATATATACAAACGTGCCGATGCGAGATATATTTTAAGCATCCCGCCTGTCCCGGGACGTGTTCCACCAAGTGCTTTTTGGAATGGTCCAGTAAACATCGGTGTAATAGATGAAGCTAAAACATTTGTGTTCCTGAGTCAACCGTTGCACTTAATGAATGGTGCCGAAAAAGTTTGGCCCACTCGACCGGGTGTTGCGGGTAAAGGGGTTCCGGCATTTTTGAAAAAAGTTTTTATTGATGAGTTTGGCGGTTAATTTTCATACATCGTATTGGAGTTTATAAACAATGAAAAATATTTTAATCTTAATTTTATTCTTAGCTGCACAATTAGCTTTTACACAACCAAAAGGCAGCATCAGCGGCTCTGTAACCGATAAGTCAACAGGTGAATCGTTACCGAGCGTGAACGTGATAGTTAAAGGCACCTACTATGGCGCCTCATCTGATTTTGATGGAAAGTTTACTATCCAAAATATCACAGTCGGTTCATATACAATCGAAGTTACTTTGTTAGGCTACAAAACAGTTCAATATACCGGTGTAAAAGTAATTGCAAGCGAGGTAACAAAATTAAATGTTAAATTAGAAGAAACGGTTTTGTCCGTTGGTCAGGAAGTTGTAATTATCGGTGAGAAGCCCCTCTTCAACATCGAAGAAACATCAAGCCGGCGTTCAATAACCAGTGAAGATATCCAACTTGCAGTAGTAAAAGATGTTCGCGATGTTGTTTCGCTTCAAATCGGTGTTGTTCAATCAGATAACGAAATATATATTCGCGGCGGAAGAGGTTACGAGAACGCATATCTGATTGATGGTGTTTCTGTTCAAGACCCATTAGCAGGTCGTGGTTTTGGTTTACAAGTAGCTCCTCAAGCGATTGCCGAAGTTGAAGTTATTACCGGAGGGTATAATGCCGAGTACGGTCAGGCAACATCCGGCGTAGTAAATATTACCACAAAAGAAGGTGCAAAATTTTTCTCAGGGTCGATGGGTTATAAACGGGATCATTTTGGTTTTAACAATACCTCACGCTCAAACTTTAATACAGATATTTACGATTTTAATTTAAGTGGTCCCGAACCTCTTACTACCTATGTATTACCTGAATTAGGATTGAACATACCAGGCAATTTAAGTTTTTTTGGAAATTTTTATTCAAACCTGACTGATGGTTTTACGCGTTGGGTCGAAAATATAGTAGGTGGTAAACCACAAGGTTATAAACTTTATGCACCTAAGGGTTTAAATTCTTCTATATTTTATGGTAGGCGCTTTTCACCGAAAAGAAGTAACAGCTATTCTGCTCTCGGTAAACTCACTTACAAACCGGTAGCAACAATGAAACTTTCCTATACTTTCAATCAATCGGTTCAAATCGATCAGAACTCACAAACAGTGCAAGCTACATTGGATAGGGTAGAGCCAAATCCGGGCTATCAGTTCTCCTTCCAAAATATTCCGGATAGCGCAAACACATTTACATCCATCAATCAACAAAATAGTTTGAGTTGGACTCATACCATTAGTCCAAAAACTTTTTACGAAATCCGTTTAAGCTATTACTCGGCACATGTCCGTGGTGATGCGAACGGTAAAACCTGGGAACAATACCTTGAGCCGAAAGACATTGTTTCTTATCCGGTTGAGTACTTTTACCCAAATCCAGATTCAAGAGATACGATATATGTAATACCCGGAGATGGGTTCTATGATTTTGGAAGTCCTTCGACGTGGCGCGACCATCATCTGAACGAATTTACTTTTAAATTTGATTTGACCAGCAATCCAACCGATAATCATAAACTGAAAGCCGGAATTGAAACCCGTTTTCAAGAAATGCAAATGGTTGATATTTTTCAGCCATGGATAAAACCATTAGGTTTTGATAACGACATATTTAAAGTATATCCGGCATTCGGTGCAATTTATGCACAGGATGGTGTTTCGATGAGCGGAATGATATTGAACTTCGGTTTACGTTTCGATTATTGGTTCCCGGGAAAATATGTTGATGATGCAATGGAAAAAGGGACAGCTATTTTGGTGCCTCAAGCTATTCAGGAAAATTTTAAAAAGGATAGCTACAAATTTTTCGGACAATACTGGAAAGCTCGTATAAGTCCACGACTCGGTATATCGCATCCTGTAACTGATAACCAGACTTTATTCTTTTCGTACGGACATTTTTCCAAATTACCACGCCCTCAATTTGTTTATTCAAAATTAAGCGGAACTCGTTCGCGTTCGTCTTTCCAAACTATTGGAAATCCAAACTTGAATCCTGAAACTACAGTCGCTTACGAATTAGGTTTACGAAATCAAATCACCGAAAATGATGTTCTGACAGTTACTGCTTTTTATAAAGACATTTTCGATTATATAACTGCAAAACAATTTCGTGCTACTGTTATCGGAACAATCCGGGGTGTTTATACAATCTATATCAATCAGGATTATGCACGCGTACGCGGGCTTGAGTTAGAATATAAAACCCGTATTGGCAAGATGCTACGCTTAAGTTTGTCTGGTACATATAATATTGCTACCGGTAAAAGTTCTTCGGCTAACGAGAACGTGTTCAACATCCAGCAGGGACTTGAAGAAAACTTAAAAGAGTCGTTTGTAATCTGGGACAGACCATTTCAGGGTTCTGCAAATATAAATTTCTTTGTTGCAAAAAATAATCCCTTATTTGGTTTTGGAAGCGGCATCTTGGATGATTACAATGTTTACCTCAGGGTGTTTTATCAATCAGGCAAACGCTATACTCCACAAATATTTTACAGAATTAATCCTACTACCGGCAGACCCGAATATAGAAGCGACCGTGAAAATCCTTACAGCAAAATCGGACAAGATTGGTTCTATGTCGATTTAAATTTCGAGAAGTATATTAATTTAGGTTTCGGGAAATTCGTTTTCACTTTCGAAATGCAGAATATTTTTGACAGAAAAAATTCTCAAATCCTGAACCCTATAACAGGAACTGCCTACGAATACGGACAAATAACACCAGTTGATTGGAACGACCCTACATATCGGGATTTAACAGCACCAATCGATCCGCTGCCTTACAATGCGGCTCGTTATTTAACCCCTCGTACTTTTAAAATGGGGCTATCATTCAGATTTTAAAACTTTTTATGAGAGTGAATTTCATGAAGCATATTCCAAAAATAATAAAATATCTATTATCAGTAACATTATTTACTTCAATTACCAATGCTCAACTTATTCCTAATTTAGGCGGGCAGCGTGTGGGTATTTCAGCTTACCAGTTTTTAAAAATTGGAGTGGGTGCCCGTGCTACTGCTTTCGGCGATGCTTACGTGGCAATAGCTAACGATGCATCGGCACTATTTTGGAATCCTGCTGGCTTGGTTTACCTTCCGGGACATCAAGTTTTCTTGGCACACACACAATACGTTGCCGACATCAATCACGATTTCATCGGGGCTGCTTACAAATTATCCTCATCCGATGTGATTGGTTTGAGTGTTTTATCGCTTAGCACAGATGATATGCCAATCACGAACGAAACAAATCCTTTCGGAACAGGACGGTATTTTAAATACAGCGATATAGCAGTTGGTTTAACTTATTCAAGGCAAATGACAAGTCAGTTCAGCTTCGGTGCAACTGTTAAGTATGTAGAAGAAACTTTAGATATTTTAAAGATGCGAAGCGTTTTAGTTGATATAGGTACTTACTACTGGACTGGTTTAGGTTCAGTACGATTTGCGGTCGTGGTATCAAATTTCGGCGGCGATGTTTCTCCCTCAGGTACAGTTGAATTGTATGATGGAAATAAGATAACGAATTTTCAATCCTATTCACCTCCCACACTTTTTAAAATGGGTATTGCTTTTGAACCTTATCAAACTGAAATGCACCGTGTAACAACCTCAATTCAATTAAATCATCCAAACGACAATGCCGAAAATATTCGGCTCGGTGGCGAGTATAGCTGGAAAGAAATGTTTTTCATCCGGGCAGGAGTCAAACGAACAATCGGCGAAAGTATATTCGGCAAAGATGGAACTTCGGAAGAGGATATTTCTTTAGGAGCCGGCGTGAAAGTACCAATCAGTATTGCAAAAATTGATGTCGATTATGCTTATTCTAATTTTAACAGGTTAGGCAGCATTCACAGAATATCATTAAATTTTACATATTAAAGTCTTATGAAATTAACAAAATTATTTGTACTAATCAGCTTATCATTAATTCTAATTATCGGCTGTCAGGAAAAGTTTGATTCAGAAACTCTCCCAACAACTACGATTATAAATTTAGGGGACACCTCGTATGTTGAAATATTCCCAGCATTAGAAGGATTCAACAATCCAACGGCGATTCTTGCGGGGCACGACCAGCTCCTTTATATCGCAGATACAGACAACAATCGGATAATTCAAATGAACGAAGCGGGGATAATATTGAGTACAATTAAGATGCTAAGACCTATTGCGATTGCTCAAGATCTTCGTTTGGATTTATTAGTATCAGGCGAAATTATCCGAGTAGCAACCGGCGACACTATCGGTGGTTTGTTCCGTATTCATCTGTATGAAGCGAAGCATAATCTTGATACCGCTGTTGTCGATACTATCTTCAAAGAACCTGCAAAACCCAAAAGACGATATCGTGGAATTGGTATTTTGAGAGAAAACCAATATCTAATTGCACGTGACGGTCCCGATAATACAAGTTTTGTTGACCCTGATAGTCGTGTATTATGGTTTAATAAAAATGATAAGTTAATTACTCCCTTAGGTGATTTAGCAACTCGTGAAGGATCCGGAATTGTGGATATTTTAAGACCGACAGGATTAGTAACATTCCCTAATAGTAACGATTTTATACTAATACAAAGTTCTGTTGATGGAAGAATGACATACGGAGCCTTGTGGATGGTTTATCAAAAAAGTTATGACTTCGAAGGTTGGTTGCCAAAATTTACAACACCATCGGAATTTATGCGACCAAAAAGATTTATCGAACCTTCTGCAGTAACTATAGATCGTTCCAGACTTGATATTTTTATTATTGATCAGGCTACTGATACTGTAACTAAGTTCGACAGGCGAGGTCTTTACAAAGCCGAATCATTTGGTAACGGGAAAATAGCGGCGTCCGGACAAGGGAATCTCCTAAAAGCTCCAAAAGGTGCAGCGTTTATGACCAAGACTCTTTACATTTCTGATAGTGGTAATAATATAATCAGAAGATTCCGATTGAGTACTGATAGATAATAAATAAATATATGTTATGAAAGACCTCTTCGATATAAAATTGGAGAGGTTTTTTATTTACACGAATATCGTAAACAGTACAAGAGCGTGTTGTATTGAGTTCAGCACTGTTCCCATCCGGAGAGGTGACCGAGAGGTCCGTTTCAATTATAAAGTAATTGAAACGAGAAATATGGTTTTAAAGTAAGACAGTATTACAAAACAGATTAAAATTTTGATATTAAAGACACTTTTAATATATTAATAACGATTTGTACTGAGTTCAGCACTGTTCCCATCCGGAGAGGTGGCCGAGTGGCTGAAGGCAACGGTTTGCTAAACCGTCATAGTGGGAAACTGCTATCGAGAGTTCGAATCTCTCCCTCTCCGCTGAGGGTGATTCAATTGAATCACCCTTTTTTGTTATCTTGATTTACTAATAACTTATTTGTATTTTTAAATCGAAAATATTCAACGTAAAATAAAATCTTATAATGATATCAGAAACAATCCGTGTCCGCTTTGCTCCAAGTCCTACCGGTTATCTTCACGTTGGTGGCTTGCGAACAGCGTTATACAACTATCTCTTTGCTCGTCAAAACAATGGCGTTTTTATTCTCCGCATTGAAGATACTGATAGAACTCGCTATGTTGAAGGGGCGGTCGAAAATCTGATCGACACTTTACGCTGGGCTGGTTTAGAATTCGACGAAGGTCCGAAGAAAGGTGGAAATTCTGGTCCTTACATTCAATCCGAACGGCTTGATATTTATAGAAAATATGCAGAACAGCTTGTACAGGAATGTAAAGCTTATTATTGTTTCTGCACAAGCGAACGACTTGAAAAAATGAGAGATGACTTAGAAGGAACAGGCGCTTTTGCAAAGTATGATAAAACCTGTTCCAAACTTTCAGAATCAGATATCGAAAAGAATTTAGCAGATGGAACTTCGTATGTCATTCGTATGAAAGTTCCCGAAAACCGCATCATCAAATTTCACGACTTAATACGCGAGGAAGTAGAAATCGCAAGCGACTTAACTGATGAACAGGTTTTGATAAAATCGGATGGTTATCCTACATATCATTTAGCAAATGTTGTTGACGATCATTTGATGAGGGTAACGCATGTTATTCGTGGTGAAGAGTGGCTGCCGAGTGTTCCCAAACATATTTTATTGTATGAATATTTCGGTTGGGAAATTCCAATACTGGCGCATCTCCCGCTTTTGTTGAATGCCGACCGTAGCAAATTAAGCAAACGGCAGGGGGATGTGGCTGTCGAAGATTATAAGACAAAAGGATATCTGAAAGAAGGTTTACTTAACTTTGTAGCTTTCCTCGGATGGAATCCAGGCGATGAACGAGAAATTTTTTCACTTGATGAATTAGTGAAAGAGTTCTCTCTCGAACGCGTTGGTAAAGCCGGCGCTATATTCAATATAGAAAAACTCAACTGGATAAATCTCCAACACATTCATCAAAAATCGAATGAAGATTTAGTTCCGATATTGAAAGACATTTTAGTAAATTCTAAATACAAAGATTTGAATTTATCGGATGAGTATTTAGCAAATGTAATCGGTGCAATGCGTGTTAGAATAAATTATGTCTCAGGTATTTTAGAAAAAAGCAGCTACTTCTTTGAACAACCGCAGTCGTATGATGATACTGTATTAAAAAAGCATTGGAAACAAGAAACCCCGAACCAATTGTCTAAATTAATAAAGGAATATTCACTTCTGCAAAATCCAACAAAAGAGGATTACGAATCAACCCTTAAAAAGACTGCAGAACAGTTGGGTATCGGAGCCGGCAAACTGATTCATCCGACACGATTATCTGTGTCGGGAGTGGGTGAAGGTCCTGGACTTTACGATATTCTTTTTATATTAGGCAAAGAAGAAGTTACTACGAGAATCGAAACAGCAATCAATAAAATAAAAATTTGAAAATGAGTAACGAAAAAAATAAAATCGAGAACAACGGCGAAACTGCTGCTCGAACAAATTTTATACGCGAAATTATTAATGAAGATTTGCAGACTGACAAATATAACGGAAGAGTCCATACTCGTTTCCCTCCTGAACCTAACGGATATTTGCACATCGGTCATGCTAAATCGATTTGCTTAAACTTCGGAATAGCACGCGACTATAATGGACTGTGTAATTTGCGTTTCGATGATACAAATCCGAGCAAAGAAGATGTTGAATATGTGGATTCGATTAAAGAAGATGTTCATTGGTTAGGATTCAATTGGAAGGATAGAGAATATTATGCCTCTGATTATTTTGAACAGTTGTATGAGTACGCTGTTCAACTGATTAATAAAGGGAAAGCTTACGTATGCGATTTAACTGCCGATGAAATACGCGATTATCGCGGAACTCTTACTGAACCCGGTAAAGATAGTCCGTTTAGAAATCGTCCTGTCGAGGAAAATATGATTTTATTTACCCGTATGCGTCAAGGTGAGTTTGCCGACGGCTCAAAAACACTGCGTGCCAAAATAGATATGTCGGCTCCTAATATCAACTTGCGCGACCCGATTATGTACAGGATATTAAGGTCAACGCATCATCGTACAGGTGATAAGTGGTGCATCTATCCAACATACGACTGGGCGCATGGTCAATCCGATTCAATAGAAGGTATAACACATTCCATTTGCACATTAGAATTTGAAGACCATCGACCACTTTACGATTGGTACATAAATGAACTTGGTATTCATCACCCTCAACAGATCGAATTTGCGCGACTCAATTTATCTTACACCGTTATGAGTAAAAGAAGATTACTCCAACTTGTTGAAGAAAGTTATGTTGAAGGTTGGGACGATCCTCGTATGCCGACAATATGCGGTTTGCGGCGCCGCGGATATACTCCTGAATCCTTGCATCATTTTGCCGACCGTATTGGTGTTGCAAAACGCGAAAATATGATTGACGTAGCGCTGCTCGAAGATAGCTTGAGGCAGGATTTGAATAAACATGCTATGCGTGTTATGGCAGTCTTGCGTCCGCTGAAAGTTGTAATACTAAATTACCCGGATGAACGGGTTGAGGAACTTGAAGCCGTAAACAATCCTGAAGACCCAGGTATGGGAACACGGAATATTCCTTTTTCGAAAGTAGTGTACATCGAACAAGATGATTTCCGTGAAGACCCGCCAAAAAAATATTTCCGACTTTCACCCGGTAATGAAGTCCGTCTTCGTTATGCTTACATCATAAAATGTGTGGATGTAATTAAAAACGAAAATGGCGATATATCAGAAATTCATTGTACCTATGATCCGGAAACTAAGAGCGGTTCTCTCAATAGCCAACGTAAAGTAAAAGGAACAATTCACTGGGTATCGGCGAATTCTGCCGTTGATGCTGAGGTAAGACTGTACGACCGTTTGTTCAACGTCGCTAATCCCGGGGGTGATAATTGGAAAGATACACTCAATCCGAATTCTCTTGAAATATTATCAGATTGTAAATTAGAAAAAAGTCTGATCCTATCTAAGCCGAAAGATAAATACCAATTTGAACGACTTGGTTATTTCTGTGCCGATTACGATTCAACAGATGGGAAGCTAATCTTTAATCGCACAGTAACCCTTAAAGATACATGGGCTAAAATCGAAAAAACAATTTAATTACCTTGCATATTACTTTTAAAAGTAATATATTTTTTCAAACTTTTAAGTAAGTATGACATCTCAAAATATTATCCGAATCAAAAACGCAGTATTTTATGCATACCACGGAGCCGATAAAGAGGAACAGCGGCTCGGCGGTAAATTTGAAGTTGATATTGAGATGCATACAAATTTTTCAAAAGCAATAGAAACAGATAATTTAAAAGATACAATTGATTACGAAACTGTATATGCACAAATTAAAGATATTATAAACGGCAAAAAATATTTTCTTTTAGAAACATTAGCCAATACGATAGCCGATTTGATTTTACGAACACATCAGGGCATTAATTATGTAACTGTTTTCTTACGTAAACCGCATCCACCTGTAAAGGGTGTTGTAGATTATGTTGAAATAATAGTATCACGAGAACGAAGTTAAGTATGTTTCGAGTTTATTTAGGTCTTGGTTCGAATATCGGGGATAGGCTGAATTTTCTTTCAAAAGCTCTGAAAGAATTAAATAAAATTTCGCTGATAAAATTAGTATCATCAATTTATGAAACAGAACCTTGGGGCGTTAGCAACCAGGAGAGATTTTATAACACTGTTATCGAAATCGAAACCGAATTTTATCCGCTTGACCTTTTGAATAAAATACAAAAAATAGAAACTAAATTAGGCAGAAAAAAACGTTCTCATATGGATCCAAGGACAATAGATATCGATATTTTATTTTATCACGGCTGGTCGTTCGAAAATAACATTTTGACGATTCCACATCCGGAATTAGAACGCAGAAGATTTGTACTTGAACCAATCAGCGAAATTGCTCCTCTGGCGGTTCATCCTATCATCGGTAAAACGATGATTTCACTTTTGAGACACTGTCGCGACAAAAGTTTAGTTATGCGGACAACTCATTCATTAACAATCAATCACACAAAACGAGAAGGATAGAAAATTGTTAGACATCAATTCACTTATCGAACAATCAAATATCAGGCACATCGCAATCGAAGGGGTTATCGGAGCAGGAAAAACAAGTTTGTCTGTAAAGTTAGGCAATATTTTAAATGGTAAGGTGGTGTTGGAAAAGTTTGAAGAAAATCCGTTTCTTTCAAAATTTTATGACGACCCGCTGCACTATGCTTTTCAAACTCAAATATTTTTCTTGCTGAGCAGATATAAGCAGCAGCAAGAATTGTTTCAAGCTGATTTGTTTCATAGGTTTCTTGTAACCGATTACATTTTTGAGAAAGATAAAATATTCGCTTATCTCAATCTTGTTGATGATGAATTAAAACTATACGAAACTTTAATCGGTAGTATGGAACACAATATCCCTACACCTGATTTGGTAGTCTATATTCAGTCGAGTGTCGAGAGATTGATGTCGAACATTAAAAAGCGGAACCGTGATATCGAAAAAAATATGGCGATCGATTATATACGCGACTTGAATGAAGCCTACAATTATTTCTTTTTCCGTTATAAAGCAGCACCTCTGTTGATCGTGAACGCAACAGGGATGGATTTTGTGAATAACGAACAGGATTTCGATGAACTTGTAGCTGAAATCCTCCGCCCCGATAAAGCCGCCGTTGAATATTATAACCCAATCCGAAAGAAGGGATAGATTTGTTTGTTACGTTTTATTTTAATATTGCTCACCCTCTATTTTCTTTGGAGAGTGATAAAAATTATCAGTAGAATATTCGATAAAGGTCGTACTACTAATAAACAATCGCAGGTAAAACAATATCCATTCGAGAACGTCGAAGACGCGAAGTATGAAGACATCACCGATAAAGATAAGAACAAAGAAACATGAGCTTAATAAATTTTGAAGATGAGGTTTTAAAACTTAAAAAAGAACTGAATGCAGTAATCCTAGCCCACTATTATCAATTCTCTGAAATTCAGGATATAGCCGATTTCGTCGGCGACAGTCTTGAGCTTTCCAAAAAAGCTGCTGCAACCGATGCAGATGTTATTGTTTTTGCGGGTGTTCATTTTATGGCTGAGACTGCTAAGATATTAAGTCCAACCAAACAAGTTTTACTCCCCGATTTAGAAGCCGGCTGTTCGCTCGCCGAAGGATGCCCTGCTGATGCCTTTAAACTTTTCAAAGAACAACATCCCGGACATCTCGTAATCACGTACATCAACTCGACTGCTGAAGTTAAAGCATTAAGCGATATTATTTGCACATCGAGCAGCGCCGAGAAAATTATTGACAAACTTCCCCGAAGTCAAAAGATAATATTTGCACCCGACAGAAATTTAGGGAAGTATCTGATTAAAAAAACCGGTAGAGATATGTTGCTTTGGCAGGGGAGCTGCATTGTTCACGAAACATTTAACGAACGGAAAATTATAGAGTTAAAAGCCCAGCATCCGAATGCAAAACTCATCGCCCATCCTGAATGTGAAGAATCGCTCTTAAGCGAAGCCGATTTCATCGGTTCAACAAGCGGTTTGCTTAAGTATGTTTGCCAAACTTCTGATAAAGAATTCATTGTTGCAACTGAAGTTGGTATAATCCATCAGATGGAAAAATATTGTCCTGATAAATTATTCATCCCTGCCCCTCCTAACGATTCAAGTTGTTCGTGCAACGAGTGTCCGTATATGAAACTGAATACTATGGAAAAACTTTATCTATGCATGAAAAACCGTTCTCCCGAAATTATAATCAGTGAAGACCTCCGCCAACATGCCTTGATGCCAATTCAGAGGATGCTCGAGATGAGTCTGTGATGGTTACAAAATGGAAACGATATTTATTAGTAGTTTATTTTGGATATACTATTTTTCTTACCTCAATCATATTTTTCTCTTGCAAAGAGAAATCGACCGAGTACATCGATGACCAGTTTCCCCGACTCGTTCTTACAGCAGATAAAACCACCGGCATAGATGCGTTGACTGTTAAATATACAGGTACTTTCTATGGAATGATAGACACTCTTCAAATGCTCGTCCCAGCAGACATTATGTTTCCAGGGGCAGGAAAAACCGTAATCATTTATGCGTTGCCGGATACACTTCAACAGGCTCGGCGGACATATTCAAGTTGGTTCACTTATTTCGCAGGTAATTATAAAACAGTCATGTTGCTTCAAAGCAAATATAAGAGATTTGTTTCAGATACTCTAAATATTACCGTTTACTAACAAAACTGATCAAAGATTCTATTTTCCCTCCCAAGCGATTTTTCTAAATATTTACTTGAAAAGATAATTGTATTGTATTATATTACTGTAAGTTACATTTAATGAAACAGAATAACGGGGCTAGGCGTATGAGCATCCGACCCTTTTATTTATAACAAAATTCGATAATTAAAATGAAAATATTATCCTTATTAGTCATCATCGCAATATCTCTGGATTTTGCCTTCGCTCAGCATCCTCTGCTCGATCAAAAATCAACACAATTCAGTGTAATCGATGAAGCCCGACAGTTAAACGATGCAGGACTTTTTCAGAAAGCTCAGTGGCTTTTAGAAGACTACCTGCGAGCATTGCCACAATCAGAGAATCGGATTGAGGCACTCGGCTTACTCGTTCAATCGTTTATCGAACAAGAAAAGTTCGAAGACGCTTATCAGACTAGCGAAGAGTTGTTTCACCAAAAAGTATCAGGCAACCAATATCTCACAACACTTTTTTATTACGGTTTAGCAGCATATAACTCTGCCCGTTTTAAACCTGCAGTGAAATCTTTCAAAGAACTAATCAAATCCGATTCAAAAAATATTTTTACAGGCGCAGCATATTATTGGAAAGCAGCTTCTGAATACGAATTGGATAATCTTATAGATGCTGAATCGGATGTCCAAAATGCTTTTGAATTTTATAATGCTAATTTTCTCACGCGCAAAAGTATCGGGAAAGATGATGTTCTTTTCTTGTGGGCACGGGTTTATGAAAAACAGAACGCAATAAATCCTGCTATTGAACAGTTATTAAAATTAACAACAGACTATCCTTCAAGCGAGTTAATGACAGATACAAGAATTCGTTTAGCCGCACTTTATATCCGCACACAAAGATACGGAAGTGCAATTGAACAATTGAATACTGTTACAACACTAACAACCAAGCAAAAAAACGCATGGCTTTTTTTCTTTGCAGAAGCTGAGTATTACATCGGTTCTTACAGGAATGCTCAAAAGTATTACACTGAATTACTACGATATTTTCCGTTCGGAGTTTATGCCCGACAAGCAAGATACGGATTAGCATGGAGTTACCTAAAAGCAAACGATTACGCAAATGCTTTAAAAGAATTTCGTACTATTAGTCTGGGTGCCGATTCACTTGCTCAAAATGCCTTATATCAAATCGGAACTATTTCGGTACTAACCGACAGCACAGCCGCAGCAGTTGAAGCGTTTGAAAAATTAATTGAAAAATTTCCATACGATGATTATGCCGACAATGCCTATTATCTAATTGGAATGATTCGATATCGTGCTACACAATTTCATGAAGCGAGGCGGCAATTTCAAATTGCGTCACGGCTATTTCCCAAAAGCGAAATCCGTGCTGAAGCGTATCGTATGTTAGGCGAGGCAAGCTTGAGAGTAGGCGATTTATCAAATGCACAATTTGCATTTGCACAAGTTCAAAAATATTCGGCTTCCGATACATTAACTGCGGCAGCACTTTTACAGGAAGGTATCGCATTATATCATCTTGGAAGGTTCAGCAGCAGTGTTGAAAATTTTTCTGAGTTCATTAGAAAATTTACCCGACATCAACTCATCGCTGAGGCGTATCTCTGGAGAGGTGAAGCTTTATATCAAGCTGCCAAATTTGAGGATGCTGAAAATGCTTTTTCAACAGCAATAAATATTTTATCATCTAAACATCCTAAACAGACTGATGCACTGTATGGTTTTAGCTGGTCGTTGTTCGAACAAAAGAAATTCAGGCAGGCAATTTCAGCGTTCGATCGGTTTATTAAAGATAACCCTAATAGTAATTTGGTCATCGAAGCATCGCTCCGTAAAGCCGATTGTTATTTCTTTCTGCGTGAATACGACAAAGCAAGCCAAATCTACAGTTCGTTGGTTGACGACCATAAATACCCACGGTTGGCTGAATATGCAGCGTTTCAGTTGGGCTTATCATTTATACAGCGAGGCGATATCAAGCGCGGGATCGAACATCTGCGGCGTTTTCTCCTCCGCTTCCCTAATTCGTTATTTGTTGAAGTGGCTCAATTCAACATCGGTTGGGCGTTCTTTTCGAACGAACAATTCACTTTGGCGAACGACGAATTCAGTATCTTTGAAACGAATTATCCCGAGAGCCAGCTTATGCCGCGTGTTTTGTTGAACAAAGGAGATGCTTTCTATAATTTAGCAACATACGACAGTGCAAGAATTTATTATGAGCGGGTTATCAAGGATTATCCAAAAAGTCTTTTACGTCCTGATGCTATAAACGGATTGCAATTCACTTATCAAGCTCAGGGAAAATCGGCTGAAGCATTAGCCGCAATAGATGCAATCATTTCAGACCAATCTGAAGCTGGCGGTACGGATGAGTTGCTTTTAAGAAAAGGAGATATTTTATTCAGTCAAGGTAGTTTTGGACAAGCCGCCATCGAATATTTGAAGATTCTAAATTTACAAACAAATCAAACCGTGAGAGCCAAAGCATTATTTCAATTAGGCAGGTCGTTTGAATTCGAAAACAATCATAAAAAAGCGATTGAATATTTCGAGAGGGTTTATACTGAAAATCCCGAAAGTGAACACGCCCCATCTTCGATACTTGCAATCGGTTATCTTCAGCAAAAAATGAAGCAGTGGCGGGAGTCGCTTACTCAATTCAAAAATTTAGCTGAACGTTATACTAACTCAAACTTGATTTGGGAAGCACAATATAATGTCGGTATCTCGCTATTGAATTTGAAGGAAACGGCAAACGCACGTAAAGAATTTGATAAAATTATAGCACAAGCACCCGTTAACGATTTTTTCGCACATCGAAGTCGTTTGCAGATTGCACGTATGTTGCAAATCCAAAAACAATACAACGCATCGAACGATACATTAACAATAATTATTACACGATTGAGTGATGACATTGCTGTGGAAGCTTTATTGTTGATGGGCGAAAATTATCTGTTACTTAAACGACCGAAAGATGCTCTCGAAGCTTTCAACCAAGTGGTCGAAGGATTTGCACAATATCCGGCACTATTAGAACGGGCATTGCTTGGTACCGGTGAATGTTACGAACGATTAAACGACCGCACAAAAGCACGTGAAGCCTATCAGCAAATTATTAACAATCCGGTCGATTCGATTGTAAAAAAAGATGCTGAAGATAGATTAAGGAGATTACGACGATGAAGTATATAAATGTGTTGATAATTGTTTTGCTTTTTAGTTTGAATAATTTATTTTCTCAACAAGAAGATAAACCGAAAGAAATGCCAAAGCTTGATATTCCTGAAATTACGATCGTTGGAAAGAAAGCAGTCGTATTACCATTTGCGCGGAAGGGAGAAATGTTAACTATCGACTACTTTGAAGCGAAAGATGCCGACACTTCAATTTTAGGTGAGAGAATTAGAGTACCGGTTACAGCCGGAAGATTTGCACAATACAAAGAAAGTGTGCAACCGTGGCGGGCATACATCGAAGGTGCTGCCGGCAATTACTCAACTTTGAATCTATTTGGAACTGCTGGCTATTCTGATATTTCATGGGAAGCATCGATCCGCGCTGGCTTTGGAACTACAAACGGTCATGTAAAAAATGCGGATGCTTCACAATTCCTGGTTGGTGGCGATTGGAGTTCCAGCATTTACACAGATAACAATTTTTTAAAAAGTTTCCGTATCGCTGCAAACACCGAATTTTTGAGAGATAAGTTTGGTATATTCGGTTTTAAAAATTATTCAATTGAACGAACACGTCGTTTGTTTGATTTTAATACTCAAATAATTTCATCCGAATTTAAGCCCGTTTCGTTTAATCTTGGTCTTGGTTTGGCATCACTCACCATCAGCGATAATGCAAACGAGGCAAGTGTCTTTTCTCCCTCTGTTAATGCTTCAGCCGCTGCCGATGTAGCTTCAGTTGGCCTCATGAGTCGTTTTTCATTCGAGACCTCATCGTTGGATTATCAAATTCCTGTTGAGTCGCCGGGACTCTTGAATTTTTCTACTACCGCACAATTTAAGTTTTCTGAAAATATATCGGCGATAGCAGGATTAAAGTATGTTTACGGAGCTAATTCGGATGGGGGCGATCAAAAATTTTTATTTCCTGTTGCTATTTTACGGTGGGATGCTTTCACAAATTTCTCTCTTTCAGCTTGGTTGGAACCCGATGTTTCGTCGGCTTCTTACATAAAACGTTCGATTGAAAATCCTTACCTCATCCGGCAGATGGTTTTGCGGAACGAATTCAAACCGATTCATTTCGGGCTAAGCACAAAATATTCTTATGGGATATTTACAAACGATGCAACAATTTCTTTTGCAGAAGCTGACGATACTCAGTTTCCGTTTGTTCAAGATGGATTAGTAAATTTAAAATATACCGATACACGACAGTTCATATTCAAGTTTAATAGTTCGATGATAATTCAGCAGAATGCAAAAATATTTCTGAACGGGATAGTTCAATCAATCAATGAGCGTTCCACAAATGTGCGTCTGCCGATGATCCCGGGTTTACAATTAAACAGTCGTGGCGAGATGAACCTAAATATTCCAATGAAAATTTGGCTATCGGCAGATTATTTTTCATCCCGTAAAATCGGAAGTGTGGGTTCTGACGAATTACCCGGATATTTTTTATTGAACGCCGGGGTTTCATCGAATGTTTTCAAATCGACTGTTCTCTCGTTTGATGTTGAAAATATTTTAAATACTTCATACGATTGGTGGTATGGCTACAAAGCACCCGGTATCAGGTTACGCCTAAAACTTCAATATTCTTTATAAATGAAAGGATTTTTAAAATGGATTTACTGACGATGTTCTACAAAGGGGGTATTATGATGTACTTCATACTTCTCTTATCAATTGCCGCCGGTTATATTGTAATTGAAAGATACTTAACATTACGGCGTTCACGTCCGTCATCCGGTAGATTCGAGATGAGTTTGAGAATGATGTTGGGGAAGAAGGATTTAGACCATGCAAAAGAATTTGCAATACAAGATCGCTCGCCATCGGGAAGAGTTGTACTCGCGGCACTCGAAAAAGTTCATCACAATCCCGGACGAGTCCGCGAAGCAATCGAAGACCAGGGTCGTGAAGAAATCGCACAACTCGAAAAACATTTAGGAATACTTGCCTCGGTCGCTGGTATAGCGCCAATGTTAGGTTTTTTAGGTACCGTTTTAGGTATGATAACAACTTTCCAGGCGGTTGCAGCAACAGGCGGTCAGGCATCACCCGTTGAATTAGCCGATGGTATTTGGGAAGCTCTTATAACAACCGCATTTGGTTTATTCGTTGGAATACTCGCTTATGGTGCTTATAACTGGCTCGTCGCTAAAACTCAAGAAATTGCAATGCGAATGGAACGAGTCGGTCGCGAAATTCTTGATGTTATCGAAGAAGAATTGCACGTTTCTGTAAATCCAACAAGCTGTGATATAAAAATCAGGACAAAACAAACGGAGGTAATAAAATGAACTTTCAATTTCAAGGACATAAAAAATATTTGAGCGTGTTTCATTTTTCTTCGCTGACTGATATAGTTTTATTGCTCCTTATTTTTTTTCTATTGACTTCAACTTACACTGTGCTGCGGGGAATGGATGTTACACTTCCGGCTGCAACAAGCTCGCAACCTCCACAACGGAAAACCATATCTATAGCCATGACTAAGGATAAAAAATTGTTCGTCGAAAATAAGCAGGTAACCAAAGACCAATTAGCTGATGCGTTGAAAGCTGTCTTCACACAGGATCATCAAATTGTAATTCAAGCCGATAAAAGCTTAGTGCTTGAAGAAGTGGTTGAAGTTTTGGATATTTCTAAAGGAATCGGTGCAACCCGATTATTTATAGCAACAGAGTCTGCGAAATAAAATTGGCAAACGGTGTAAAAATATTGGAACTTGACGAGAAGCAAACGAAAATTGCTTCCTTAACCGGTACATTGCTGTTCCACATCTTGTTTTTTATAATTTTAGCACTGTTTGGCTTTAAAGAACAAAAGCCGCTTGAGTTGGTTGAACTTGAGTGGGGAAGCAGTAGCGGTGCACCAAATCAAAGTACAGTTGAAGAGAAGACAGAAACACCCCAGCAAAAAACCGAACAACCGGTTGAGTCGGGTCAAAAAGCTGAAAAACCGAAAGTTGATTTACCTGCGATGAAGAGTGAATCGGAAGAAGCGATAGCATTGAAGGCAAAGAAGCAACGCGAGATAGCGGAGAAACGCCGTACAGAAACTGAAAAGCCAACAAAAGCTAAAGTTCCGAAAGTTGATCGCTCGGCAGCAGCAGGCGCCGGAAAAACAACCGGTTACTCAATCGAATGGTCGGGAGTTGGTTTCCGAAAACTTTTAAGCGGACGAATGCCTGTCTATCCCGAAGGGACTGATAAAGAAATGCCGGTTGCTTTGCAGTTTACAGTTTTACCCGATGGCACTGTAACCGGAATAGTTCCGCTTCGTAGAAGCGATGAAACGTTGGAACGTGAAGCTATTTCGGCTCTTCGAACCTGGCGATTCGATCCACTTCCGGCTCAATACGATCAAGTTCCACAAACCGGTAAAATAACATTTATTTTTAAGTTGGAATAATAATCTTATAAACATAAAAAGGAATAATTAAATGAATCAAAAAACAAAATCAAGTTTCAAATTAATTGCGTTACTTTTAATTTTTACACTAACATTATCGCTAAACATTTTTGCCCAAGACGAGGGTATCCGTCCACACTGGTGGTTTGGTGCAGGTCTGGGCTTGAACTATAACATTTATAGTTCAGATATTACAAAACTTAATGAATTGCAAGCATCACCATCAGCTTTTACAAAAGGCTCAGGCGCCGGTTTATACATTGGTGGCTTGATCGAGTATCGCCCGACTGTAATGTGGGGTGGTTTCCTGAATTTAGGTTACGATGGCAGAGGTGCCGATTTTAACGAAGTAAATTCCGGCGGTGCAAATAAACTTTCTGCATCGTTAAATTATATTTCGATTGAACCGAATCTTCGTTTCAATCCAGCCGGCGAAGGATTCTATTTATTTTTAGGACCTAAACTTGGTTTTAATGTTTCAAAATCGTTTGAATATCAAACACCAACAGAAAATAATAAAGGAGATTTCAGCAGTGTGCGAGGAACATTGTTCGGCGGACAGATAGGCGTCGGTTATGATATTCCATTAACTTCAAAAGAAAAAGAATGGCAGGTTGAATTATCGCCAAGTATCGGAGTTCATTTCGGACAAGGTGTCCGTACAATTGAAAAATGGAATTTAACAACTATTCGTTTTGGTGCAGCAATTAAATTCGGAAGCATGACAATTCCACGTCAACGTGCCGAACAGGATGTAACTTTCTCGGTTCGTTCACCCCAAATAGTTCCGAAAGCCCGCAGCGTAGCTGAAACATTCCCGATTCGAAATTTTGTTTTCTTCGATGATGGCTCGACAAAAATTCCAAAACGTTATATTCAATTAAGTTCTGATGCTGCAAATAATTTTAGAGAAGAACATTTATTCGAGCCGAAGCCGCAACAAGCGGCGGGGCGTTCAGCACGACAAATGGAAGTTTATTATAATGTGTTGAACGTTTTAGGCGACCGGATGCGAAAATATCCAAATACAGAAATCGCCCTTTATGGTGCATCCAAAAAAGGAAATGAAACAGGTTTGGATATGGCAAAATCATTAAAAAATTATTTGGTAGATATATTTGGAATCGATGCAAAACGGATTGGAATTCTTGGACAAACGAAACCTGAAATACCTTCGCATCAACCTGGTGGAACACGCGAATTAAATTTAGTAACCGCTGAAGATAATCGCGTTGATATTACTTCAAAATATTTAGAATTGCTTCTACCCGTAAAAATTATGGCGTTGCAGGAAGACCCAATTGATGCCGATGTGTTGTTCACTGTTGCAGGTTCCGAAAATATATTAGCTTCTTGGAGCATAGAAGTAACCGACAACAGAGGCAAAGTGAAAAATTTTGGACCTTTCAAAGCAAACCAGGAAAGAATCAGCGGCAATGCAATATTAGGTGATGCTGAAGAAGGTGATTACAAAATCGTTATGATTGGTCAGGCAAAAAACGGTGCATCAATTACCAAAGAGCAAAGAATTCGACTTGCCCGTTCCGAAGGTCCACAGGATCAAACCGGACTCCGTTTCAGTATATTATTTGAGTTCGACCAATCAAAAACTGTTGCAACGTATGATAAGTTTTTAACTGAAACAGTTGTTCCTAAAATTCCGTCTGGGTCAAATGTAGTAATTCACGGTCATACTGATTTAATCGGTGAAGAGAGCCACAATCTTACTTTATCGCGTAACCGTGCAAGCGATGCGATGAATGTAATTCAGCGTGAGTTAAACAAAGCCGGCAAAAAGAATGTAAAATTCGATACTTATGGTTTTGGCGAAGATGTTCGTCGTTCACCGTTCGAAAATAATTTACCCGAAGAACGGTTTTATAATCGCACTGTTATTATTGATATCGTTCCATAAAACGTTTTTTTAATGTTTAAACAATAATTTTTACGGTCATTGCGGGCACACCGAAGCCTGCCGTGCGGGCAAGTTTCGGTGTGTCTTTCATATTAGTACGAAGGTCTCGGATATTGAGCTTGTTGGTAGATGAAAATGAGCTGAAATAAGCATTCGGCAAGTTCACGCAGATGGAAAATTTTACTTTTTGGATAACCTATTATCGCAATTACCATTTGAAAGACATCCTGAAAAATCTTATCAAGAAAGGGAGAAGAAGGTTTATTTGTACGTAACTCCATCATTGATAGTATGCGGGAATTACTTGCCTAACAGAAAATGAGATATTTCAAGTTACATATTGGAATTCTGCCTTCTTTAAATTATCCCTAAAAATTCATTAGGAAAAAGTTTAACCCGTTAGATATTAACAATTTTTTGATATAATTAACCTTACTAAGAAAATTATCTAACGGGTTTAATAGAAACTAATCTCTCATAATAAGTTTTCTGGGTTAAACATTGGCGTAGTTTTTCGGTTAAGTTTTGGATTTCGTATTTCGAAATCATTTACCATCTTTGCAACAACCGGGTAATGCGTCGTATGTTTCACGGTTGCGCGGTGTATCGTTTGCATCGTAACCTGCATCCGAAATTGTTTTTTCGAGTGAGGCAATTTCTAATTTTGCTTTATCGAATTTTACAGTTGTAGTTTTCTTTTCCTGATCAACTTCTACGTTTTCGATTCCGTCAACACCTGAGACCACTTTTTCGATTGTGCTAACACACACCGCACATAATTGATGGTCTGCTGATGGTTGTAGTTTCGAGATTTACGGCTACTGATTGTTCGCCGCCTGGGGCGGCTTGTTTCTGCCCGCAGTCAGCCAACAAGCTGATCAACAATACCGAAAGAACAATATATTGATACATTTATTAATTCCTCAACTTTTCTTTGTGTCTTTAGTTTCAGTTTTATCTGGGCATTCGTGTTTGCCATCTTTCGATTTATCGTCGCATTTCTTCACACCTGTTTTCTGGCAGCAGTCGTCGCCCTTGTCGCATTCTTTTTTCGCATCTTTGGCTTCCTTGCTTGTGCGATCCGATTTTTTCCCATCTACTTGAGCTTCTTTGCGCATACAATCTGAGCCGGCTTCATGTTTGTGTGTTGCATCTTTTGATGTGCAATCTGATTTTTTGGCTTCTACTTTAGCTTCAGTCTTTGCAGCTTTATCACTTGGGCAGCAGGATTTTTGTTTTTCTTTTGCTGCATCGGTTTTCTTTGTTTCAGTTTGTGAGAATAGTATTGAACCTGATACTAATATTATCACTAACAGGACCAACAGATTACGTAATTTCATTTGTTACTCCTTTATTTTTGTTTTAGTAAGTTATTGGTTGTTACTTTTTAGTTCTGGTTTTTTAGTCCATAGTGTCTTGTCCTGAAAAAAGTTGACAAGGTTAATAATGATTTTCTTTCTTTTGTTGATATGTTGATAACTTCATTATGCAACATACTTAAACGACGGAGTTATATATCCGATACTCATATATGGTCTAAGATCATTATACAAAGTCACTGCTTCCTTAACAGCACGCATGGTTTGTTGAACACTGATAAAAGCCATATTCAGAAAAAATTCGGTTTTCAAAATACCATTCACTCTCTCAGCGATAGCGTTCTCATACGGATTGCCTGCTTTACCCATACTGAGCTTCGCATCTCGTGGCTCAAGCAGTTGTACATATTTATCAGAACAATATTGAAAACCACGATCCGAATGATGTATCAGTCCTTCAACAGTTGGAAGGTTATTCAATGCCATCTTGAGCGCACAGATTGCTCCATCAGCAGCAAGACTTTTACTGAGATTATATCCAACTATTTTACGCGAATACACATCGGTAACCAAAAACAAATAACAAAATCCATCGCTCAATCGAAGATACGTAATATCAGAAACAAATACTTCGTTCGGTCGAGTAACTGTAATATCCTTTATCAAATCGTTATGGTGTATCGTTTAGTCGGCTGTACCAAAAGCCCGTTATTACGTAATATATCAAAGAATTTATCTCTACCGGGTTTCGATGGCAAACGATTTAAATCATTCTGTATCATGTGGTATCTCCTTTACCATCTGGACAATTATCTCTTCTTCGAGTTCTTATTCAACACGATGTTTTCTGTACTTGTAAAATGCTTGTCGGGTTATCTTGAGCATATGACACACTACTGTTACTGTATATTTTCCTTCGTGAAATCGATTGTCTCGGATGCTGCATTCAACGATATTGTGTCGGTCCTTTTTTTTAATTTAGTATCTGCTTTTTCTTCCAAAACTTCGATAGTTGATTCTAATGTAATGATTTTCAACTGTGCCTGTGCTAAAGCAGATTCAAGTTCTCTTTTCTGCCTCTCTAATTCTTTGATTTTATCTTTTTCGTCTTTCATTTGTATCGGATAACTTTGTTGAGTAAATGTGTTTTACCAAGTTTTTGTAACCATGTCTGTATAGTTGCGCCGCCAAGTATATCATACACTGCCCTGGCTTCTGATATAGTAAATGCTTGACTGTATCTATGACATATCCTTTGTTTATACATCTGTCTTGTCCTTTCTTTTATCGTTTTTTGTGTCAACCTATTTCAGGACAAGACAACCGAAACCAAGAACCATTAACTAATAACTAAATTATCTACTCATTGAATCCCCAATAAATTCACGAGATACAAACTCAACTGCGGGATGTATGTAACGAGAATCAGAATAATCAATCTGATTAAAATGAAGGGGAGTGTTGAAGTATAAACTTCGGATATCGGCTTTTGAAAACGGTAACTTGATATAAAAAGATTCAATCCAACCGGTGGAGTTACATAACCGATTTCCAAATTAACAAGAAATATTATTCCTAAATGAACAGGGTCAACGCCATAAGCTAATGCAATCGGAATGATTAACGGAACAACAACAATCGTTGCCGAGAAGATATCCATCATCATCCCAACTATCAATAAAAATATATTTAACAGAATCAGGAATAATATTTTGCTCGTAATAAGTTCCTGTATAAATGTGAATAGTTTCATCGGAACTTCGGCATCAATCAGATAATTGGTTAAACCCAATGCGGTTCCTAAAATAATTAGAATAGCACCGACAAGCACCATACTATCCTGCATTATTTTGGGAACATCTTTAAATAATTTCAGGTCGCGATAAATAAATACCTCGACTACAACAACATAAAAAGCAGTAATAGCAGCCGCTTCGGTAACAGTGAAAAGGCCGCCGTAAATTCCGCCAATAATAATAAAAGGGAGTGGTATTTCCCATGCGGCGTTTTTAAATGCTTCAAATAAATTTTTAAAAGTGAATTGAATTTTAGGAATTTCCGATTTTATTCCGTGCCTGACGCTATAAACTGAGAGGACAATCAGCAATATCATACCGGGGACGAAGCCGGCTACAAATAATTTGTCGATGCTGATTTTTGCAACAAGCCCGTATAAAATAATTGGCAAGCTTGGAGGGAACAGCAAACCTAAACTCCCTGAAGTGGTCATCAATCCGAGTGAAAATTTTTCGGGATAGTTTTCCTTAAGCAGAATCGGGTAAAGCAAACCGCCGAGTGCAATAATGGTAACACCCGAAGCGCCTGTGAAAGCTGTGAAAATGGCACAGGAAACTAATGAAACAATTGCTAAACCTCCGGGGAACCAACCGAACAAAGCACGCGCTATACCGACTATCCGTTGCGGCGATTTACTTTCTGCTAAAACATAACCAGCGAAAGTGAATAACGGAATTGCAATTAATGTAGGTGAGCTTGCTAAACGATTAAGTTCCACAATCACGGCGGACATATCGATAGCCGCCGAATGAAAAGCGAGTAATGCAATTGCCCCGATGATTGCAAAAAGAGGAGAACCGAATAAAGCGAGTAACAGAATTGCAATAACGATTAAGACTGTTTCCATTAACTAACGACTTTCGTGGTTTGAGGAAATACAGCTTTAATAAAATATTGAAGAGCAAAAAGGAAGAAACGGAAGAGCATCATTCCAAATCCGATTGGAACAATAAGCTGCATCCACCAAGAAAAAATATTTACTTCGCCGATAGTGAATAAAATAGTTTCTGAAGCATACTCATCGAATAAGAAAGTCAAGGAAGCTTTCAGAAGGAAAAAAGAGACTACGGCAGCAAAAACATAAATAACGGTTTTTACAAAATGCCGCCTTCTTTCGGGAAGAAAGCGGCTGAAGATATCGACATTAATATTTTTTTCGTTATGAGTTGCAAGCGATGCACCCAAAAATGCAATCCAGAGTACGAAATTTCGAAGCAGCGGATCGACCCAAAGAATACCGGTTGAAAAAACATTCCGAAGTACTACTTGCAAAAATGAAAGCAGAATCATCAAGCCAAGCAAAATTACAGCAAGCGATTTTTCTGCTGTAGAGATAGAATTGCTGATTTGCAGGAGGAATTTCATTGAGACGATTTGGTTTTCGAGTTCCTATAATCTAAAATGGATTGTTCAATTCTATTTAAGAATTCAGAAGAGTAAAGTTTGTTCACCAGTGAGCGACGGGCTATTTTTCCAATATCTTCGTATTCAATAATAAATTTATCGGATGCGGGGGATGTTTGTTTTATTCCATTTTTCTTTAAAGTCTCAAGTGCTTTTGCATTGTCTTCACGTGAAAGTCGTGTTAACTTCGCCATATATTTTTTGCCGTTTCGTAAAAGAATTTCTTGTAAATCTTTTGGCAGTTGGTCATACATTTTTTTGGAGATAACCACAGCACCGGCGGCATCGGCAAGGGGAAGTGTGAAAACATATTTCACTCGAGTCCACCATTGAAGTCCTAAAGCCGCAAGAGGCGATGTATAAACGCCATCAATCAATTTTGTTTGCAGTGAAGTAAGAACATCTGTAACCGAAAGAGGTATCGGATTCAAACCCAACGATTTGAAAGCTGCTTCAGCAATCGGGTCGCCTTCCCACGCCCACATTTTTACATTCTTCATATCTTCTTTTTTGTTGATTGGAACGTTCGTAAAAACATAGACGAAGCCAACCTCAGCCCAACCGAGCAAAATATAGCCGCCATCTTCAAAACTTGATGTAAATTCTTGATCAAATTTGTTGTAGATATGATCTACTTCATCGTAAGATTTAAACAGGAAGGGAGAATCGAGAATCCGTGCTTTGGGTGCAATTTCGCCGATGCCAACTCCGGTTATACCGGTGCTGTGTAATTGTCCGAGACGGACTTTGCGCAGCACATCTTTTTCATCGCCTTGCACACCTCCAGCATAAAGTTTGAAACCGAGTTTGCCGCCGCTTTCTTTTCGAATCGCAGCATCATACTCTCTCATAACATTCATCCAGGTAGTCCCGTCGGGAGCGAGTGTCGCAAATTTAATTGTAAATTGTTGTGCGTTCACTAATGATATAATAAAAATTGAAAGGAATAAGATATATTTTTTCAAAGTTTCTCCGGTGTTAAAATAAATCGTTTATTTGATTACGAAGTCTTTCGGCTTTATTCTTTGCGATTGCGTTAGATAAACGCGCCTCGGGCAAAACGTCTATAGATGTTTCATCCACTTTTGTTAATAACTCTTCAAATAGATTTTGGTCTTGTATTTGAACTGCATAAGTGCGAGCATAATAAACATACGACATTAAGAATTTTCCTCCGTTTATATGTAAACATTTTTCAAAATGTTTCTTTGCTTCGTCGGGATTTCCTCCTAAAACTTTTGGACGGCTACCGTATAACGCTCCTAAAAAGAAGTGAGCGCCCCCATAAAAATAGGAACTATCATTTTCGGCAACATATTTCATAATCGCTTCTACTTTCGGCAAATCTGCCAATGCTTCAGGTTCTGTGAGGGATAGACTTACATAACTTCCCCAACCGATTCCGGTCCAAAACAGAAGTGGGATATCGCTTTTAGAAAATGTTCGAAGTGCATTGGAAAAATTTTCTAAATCTCCTGATGTTGTTGCAGCGAATGCTTTATTTTTTTTAAGTAGAAGCATTCCATAATTTTTTGATCGTAAATAAAAATTTCGTGCTCGTCCGGGAGAGTCATCTTCTACGAAACCCAGAGCATAGCTCGAGTATCCCATAGTTGCAAGTAAAAGGAGTTTCTCATTTTTGGGATCGCTTTTTATCATTGCTTCAAGTAGTTTCAGATTTGATGCGGCGCTTTTTTCAGCGATATCTAAATCCGACTCTTCATTCAAAACAATAAAACCATTTTCCATCAAACCGCCCATCGAACGGATGGCAATTTGTTGTATGCTGCAGCCAGAAATAACAGCCAATAGAAATGTTATCGTAATTATTATTTTCATTGTGAAAAGGTCAAAAAATTTATTTTCAATATACCGAAATGTGTGATTAAAAACACGTAGCTATTTCATTTCGGAATCAGATTTTGTATTTTACAGAAGAACAAATGATAACTTTAATAAAAAAGGTTTTATATAATGGTGCTATTAAAAACTGAAACAAAGAAAAAGATACGGAACATAACATTTTATGTAACAGGAGGTATCTTCGTCGTTTTGGTAGTCAAATTTATTATTAATGTATTTTTTCAAACTATATTCTAATATCACTAAAAATCAGTACCTAATGAAATGTAATATTTAGGTGTCGAAAATCCTTGCAAGTTGAACCACCATCCAACATCAACTTTAACTAAAAAACCGAGTAGAACTAATCTAGTCCCGAAACCTGTTCCACCAAGTAGATCTTTCATATATGTACCTTCGCTGTTTTTAGCAAAAGCTTGAAAATCTTTTTTATGATGCCACGAGCCACCTAAATCGAGAAACATTACACCGGTTAAAGATTGCAAAAAAATCGGTAAAGGACCTGCAGCCAGATAGCCAAAAAACGGGAAGCGGAATTCGTTGTTGATTAAAAAATATTTTGTACCGATACGAGTATTGTAAATGTATCCTCTTAAAGGCACACCCGCTGTCAGAAAGAGAACATCTTCAGCATTCTCTATAGGCACTTGCTCGTTAGTGAATTGCCGGTTAAGCCAGTTCTCAACTCCACCGATAATAAATCTTTGAGGATTAGCACCGAAACTCGCACCTCCTGCGAATCGAAAGGCGAAAGTATAATATTTCCAAAGTTTGAAGTAAGTTCGATAATCACCTAATATCGAAACGAAATTTAAACCTTCTTGTGAAGTTTTTGGTGTTCCATACATAGTTAGGTTGTAGCGGCTTCCATTTCCGGGTGAAGTTATTCCCCAGAGGGAATTATCGTGCACAAAACTCAACGATGGGAGAATTAAACTCCTTCGTTGAATCGGCTCGGAAGGTAAATCGAGGTTTTCTCTTGTGAGTGCGAAGTAAGATAGTCCCAAATCGAAGCGATAAAATTTTGTTATTGGATAGGAGGCAGAGACCGAACCTCCATAAGTTCTGAATCTGTACAAAAAGCTAACATAATTATTACCTAAGACAATAAAACGTGCGCTATGAAAACCTGAAATGCCATAATCAATTCTTGCTGGTAACGAATAATATGCAAGCATGTAGTCGCTGTTTTTCAGGTCGCCTACTAAATTTGTAATAAATATTATTTGGTGATCGCCTAACATATCGCTGAATGCCATCACAGTCGAGCCTTGTATTCCATAATAAGTACTGAAGCCGGCATTTCCATAAACAATATCGGGTGAAAAATTTAATTTATACTTGTTGACTATAAAGTCGCCATTTTCATCGCGATTATCTCTTATTGTTTTATCCGATGTAGTATCGGATTTATCAAAAGTATTTACAGATTTGGGTTGGCTGAAAACGTAATTTCTTAAATCTACTTTTACATCCTTTCCATAAATACTGGTTGAGTCCTCATCGGTACTAATGATAATATCTTCCGAAAGTTTAATAGTATCCTTTGTAGTTGACTCCACAACAAGTTTAACCGGTTTCTGCTGTTGTTGTTTTATAAAATCTGTTGGTTCTAATTCTAATAGATTTAAGTTTTTTTCAAGTGGAGTTCGCATAAGGAAGAGATCAAAACCTCCATTGACCATCGAGGCAAAGCATAATTTGTTACCATCTTTGCTCATAGAAATTTGGTAAACTCCGGTTAACGAATTTGTGAGTGGTTTATATGTATTGGTTTCTAAGTTGTAAACATAGATATTATTTATACCGTTAATATCCGATATAAATAAAATATTTTTACCGTCCGGTGATGCTATTGGCGAGGTTTCCTCGCTATGGGGGAGTTCTAAAATCCGTGTAATCAATTTTGTTTCAATATCTATTTTATACAAGTCTTTTTCATCATGTTGATAGTCTTGCATTTTGAAGTTCGTTGGATATGAATCGGGGGAGAGAAAACCCTTCCGGTCGGATGTAAAATAAATTGTTTGCCCATCCGGCGACCATGCCGGTTCATAGTCGGAAAAAATATCTTGTGTGATATTTAGTAATTCCTTTGTATTAAAATCGTATGTGTAAACATCTGATTGCTTAGGTGTATTTCCTATAAATGTAAGTTTGTCGCCTTTTGGAGACCAGTCAACAGAAAATATCCCATCTAAACCAAATTCTAATTTACTACTTGTGCCGCTGTTCACATCGACTACTATAACGGCATCTTGAGCGCCACTTTTTGCTGCAAGTGCAAGTTTGGTTCCGTCGGGTGACCACGACATTCCCGGAGTCAAGAGGTGCAACTCTTCAAAATCGGCAGTTCGTTGACCTTTTATTAGTTTCTTATCTATTTTGCCATCAAGCGAATTCATAACAAAAACATCAAAGTAATCGTCGCGATTCGAGATAAAAGCAACACGATCACCTTGAGGCGAAATAGCAGGGCTTGTATTATAAAAGCTCCCTTCTTTTTTATGTTCGGTTAATCGTTGGGCATAGTCGCTTGGTTCTTCACGCTTTGCAATATCGGGCCAATAAGTAACCTTCATTTCTTTTTGCCAGCGTTCGTTAAGGTCTTCAATTCCAAGCCCGATTGCCGACTTGAATCCTTGTTCAACGTTTCGTGAGCCTTTAATCCGACTTAAAATTTCACTAATCTTTTGTTCGCCATATTTATTTGCAATGTAATACCAAACCGACTGACCACCGCGGTAAGCAAAATAACCGCCAAGGTATTCGATTGGCGGCAGGTTTTCGTGTATCGTTGCATCGCGGATGAACATATCGGAATCTGTATCCCATTTGAGCGCTTCATACTCAGCCAAACCTTCGTTGAACCAAAGAGGAAGCTGAATCATTATATTGTTCGCAATTATTGCTTGCAGCGAACCGCCATAAAACATATCGTTGATTACACCGTGAACGAGTTCGTGGTGAATCACGTGTCTGAATTTTTTATAGTCGCCTTCGAACGGTATTACAATTCTGTTTTTAAACAACTCAGTTACACCGCCGATGCCTTCTTCCATATATTGATAAATTACATTTGTTTGCTGGAAATCGTTGTGCGAATTATAAACAATAATAGCAATCCGGTTCGTGATTTCATAACCAAAAGACTTGCTGATAGACTTGTATGCTAACTCGGCAGCTTCAGCAGCATACTGAGCAATATCTTTACCTCCTTCAGTAAAATAAACATCAAAGTGAGCAGATTGGATAAAGGAGTAATCAAATTTTTTATATTGAACTTTGTTTTTTCCAAAATTAGTTTCTTGAGGTGTTACCGTTCCAAATATAAGAAGGGAAACCGCAATCAAGAGGAATAGTTTTAAATATATATTTTTCATATCGATACCAATACTTATTTATTCTGTAATTAATTAAACGTTTTGAATGTATAAAAGATTCATAATTTGAAATTAGCGATAACGATTCCGCAAGCTACAGCAACATTTAGCGATTCAGCTTTGCCGAACCTCGGGATTGTTATGGTTGTATCTGCGATTCTTTGGATTTCATCGGATATCCCGTGCGACTCGCTGCCAAAAACAAAAACTGATTTCTTTTGATAATTTTGTGATTGGAGCGGACTTCCATTCATAGTTGCCGCATAAACTTTGTAACCAAAAGTTTTTGCATCACTTAACCATCGCACTAAATCAACATTCCTGTAAATTGGGAAATGAAAAACCGAGCCCATCGTACCTCTTACAACTTTCGGATTAAACAGTTCCACGCTCTCTTGCCCGATTAGTAAAGCATCAGTTTTAAACCAGTCGCAAATTCTGATAATAGTTCCAAGGTTACCGGCATCCGAAATTCTGTCAACAGCAACAATAACTGAGTTGAGTGAATAATTTAAGGGTTCTGTAATTTTTTCTTCAACAATTGCTGCTATACCCTGTGCAGTTAGAGTGTCGGTCATAGCGTCCAAATCATTTGAGGAAATCTGAAATACCGGAACGCCTTTTTCCTCAATCATATTAAATAAATCTTTATTCGAAAGATTAGAAAAGCATTCATTTGTAACTAACACCGATTCCGTTATCCAATCGGAAGCCAAAGCTTCCTGAACGATTTTTACTCCTTCAATTATGAACTTTCTTTCGATTTCTCTAAACTTTTTTTGAGAAAGTTTACGAATAGATTTCAATTTTTCTTTGGTTAATTGAGATAGCATCTTCATTTATTTAAAATATAGATAAATACGGTAATAATTCAAAATATAACATACTTGAAAGTAAGTTAGTTTCTGCATATATTTAAAAAGAATATTTAAATTAACTTCATAACATAATGTTAATACCAGAAAAACGATTAGAAGAAATTTTCAAAAATTTAAACGGCAAAAAAGTTGCAATCATAGGCGATTTAATGATTGACCGATATTTTTGGGGAACAGTTACACGTATTTCTCCGGAAGCGCCCGTACCTGTTGTCGAAATAGATTCGGAATCTAACAGGCTTGGTGGAGCAGCTAATGTTGCTAATAATATCAAATCATTAGGTGGCATACCAATGCTTCTTGGTCTATTAGGCAACGACGGAAGCGGGAAGAATTTTTTAGACATCTGTACACAACAAAGTTTAGATACATCTGGAATTATTTCCGATGACGACCGCCCGACTACAGTTAAGACTCGCGTTATTGCACATAACCAGCATGTAGTTCGGATTGATCGAGAATCAAAGAGCGAAGCAAATAGCAGTTTGCAACAAAAACTTTTACAAATTTTAGAATCAAATATTTCTTCTATAGATGCTATCATTATTGAAGATTATAACAAAGGGGTTGTGGGTAAAGAAATTATTTTAGGTGCTGTTAAGATAAGTAAAAAATACGATAAGATAATTACGATTGACCCGAAGTTTAATAATTTTTTTGAATATAAAAACGTTACAGTTTTTAAACCTAACCGGAAAGAAACCGAAGAAGCGCTTGGAATAAAATTACTGAACGATCAAAACCTCGAGTACGCGGGAAAAAAACTCGTTGAAACATTACAAGCAGAGCACGTCATAATCACGAGAGGCGAGTATGGTATGGCGGTGTTTGGACAGAACGGTAGTTTCAAAAACATCCAAACAACTGCACGCTCTGTGTTAGATGTTTCAGGAGCAGGGGACACAGTTATCTCGACCCTTACTATGGCAATGACAAGCGGAGCAGATATACTTGAGGCTGCTTTAATGGCAAATACTGCCGGGGGTATCGTGTGCGGTGAAGTTGGAATTGTACCAATCGATAAAGATGAATTGTTTCAGACTCTTTTAGAAGATATGAATCACCGACCTCCAAGAAAAACGGGTAAATAATGGGAAAAATAGTTTCGAAGGAAGAATTAATCAGCATTCGGGCTTTACAAAAAAAGCAAAAGAAAAAAATCGTTTTCACAAACGGGGTATTTGATATAATCCATCGCGGACACGTTGAATACTTGATGAAAGCAAAATCGGCCGGAGATGTTCTTATTGTTGGCTTGAACTCAGACGCTTCAGTCAGAAGAATTAAAGGCGACAAAAGACCGATTGTTAGTCAACAGGACAGGGCTTTTGTGTTAGCTAATCTTTGTCCCGTCGATTTTGTTTGTATCTTTGAAGAAGAAACACCTTTGAAATTAATAGAAGATATCCTTCCGGATGTTCTGGTGAAAGGCGCCGATTGGAATATAGAAAATATCGTGGGGAAAAATATTGTTGAAGCCAACGGTGGTAAAGTAGCTACGATAGAGTTTATTCAGGATCGTTCTACGACAAATATCGTAGATACAATAATAAAAAAGTATTGTTCAAATACTCAATCAGGGAATGATTAAAAAAGTACTAAAAATTATCGCTTATTTGTTTGGATTGTGTGTTTTTATCTTTATTGTTGCCATTGGTTTTACTCAATCCAAATTTTTTAAAGACCGTCTGCGAGAATTTATCCTTTCAAATGTTTCTGAAAATATCGATGGCTCACTTTATCTTGGTACTATCAGTGGAAATTTTATTACAGGTTTTTCAATCGATTCACTTACTATCACGCATGGCGACGAAGTCTTTCTTTCTGTTGGAAAAATTAAACTACATCACGACCCGTATTCAATCTTGGGTAAAAAAATTACACTCCGTAGTTTAACAATAGAACACCCTAAAGTGAACATCTTGAAATCGAAAGATGGCAAATGGAACATCTCTGAAATATTTAGAGCGAAGGAAAAAGCACCTTCAAAATTTGAATGGACGATTGCTTTTGAGAATGTTAAAGTAATAAATGGAACATTTTTCGTCCACGATTCGCTACGCGAAGTTTTTAAACACCATATCGATACTACTACTCAATATTTAGATTATCGCCACCTAACAGTAAATAATTTAAGCACAGAGATTTCCGGAGTATTCAAGCATAACAATATCAAATTGAAGATTAAAGATTTACATGGTTATCTGCCATCAACATCGTTCAGTTTGTTGTCGCTCAGCGGCGAAATCGTCCTCAATGAAGAAAACATTGAAGTAAAAACTCTTGTGGCGGCTTCAAAAAATTCCAGTATAAAAATAGAAGCAAGCTTGAAGGATGTGAATATTTTTGACAAACTTTTGTTGGAAGATTTTGAAAAAAAACCGGTCGCACTAAAAGTAACGGGGAGCATTCTAAATTTGAACGAATTGAAAAGTTTTCTGTCGCCGGTATATTTTCTGAATGGATCGGTTTATTTGGATTTAGATGCAAGAGGTGAGTTTGGCGATATTTTTGTGAATCATCTTAACCTGCAAACATTTAATTCATACTTAAAAATCGAAGGTAATCTCTCGAATCTGCACACACCCAAAGATCTGTTTTTGAATATCAAAATTGATGAAGCCCGCATCAAACCATCTGATGTGAATCAGTTGCTGCCTTATTTTAAAATCCCTCAATTTAAAAACATTAGTAACTCACTTATTTTTGCAACTTATATTGGTAACCCTTTAGATTTTAAAACGCAATTAAATGTTCAAACGGATGCGGGTAAAGCTCAAGCTGAGGTCAATCTCAATCTAAAAGATTCGTTGTTGAAATATAGCGGAAATTTTAAAACATACGGTTTAAATTTTGCTAAACTATTGGATGACGTAACATACAGCAGCGATATTAACTCTTCTGCAACTTTTGAAGGAATCGGTTCGAGTATCGATAACTTAAATGCACAAGTTAATTTAAAAATTGATTCATCGAAATTTGCAAACGTAAAATTAGATAATTCAAATCTCGCGATCCAGGTTCATGATAAACGAATCGAAATGGTCTCTCTCCTCAAATCCGACCGAATGAAATCGTACATCACAGCTAATCTTGATTATACAAACCGTCAATTACCAACTTATAATATCGAAACATCTGTTACATCTTTAAATCTCGCTGACTTTTTAAACAATAAACATTTCGAAGGCGACCTATCGCTACAAGCCACGATAACGCTGACAGGAACAAATATAAATAATGCGAATGCAACTACTAACTTAACAATCTTCCCATCAGTAGTTGGCAAGCATAAATTTCAAACTGAAGAATTTCATCTGACATTAAATCAAAGCGATACCTCAAATAAGATTTTAAAAATTGAATCCTCGATGGCCGATATTTTACTAACCGGTCATCTCGATTTCCCAAAAATTCCTTCCATATTCACTGATATCGTTTCAAGCTTTTCTAAAGCTATATCCCATCGAACTTCAATATCCGATAGATTGAATGTCGAATATAATTCGAAGTCTTACATCGAACAAAAAGAGGAAAGCCCTTATTGGTTCAATTATGAGATTCGATCAAAAAATTTAACATCCATCTCTAACCTAATTAACAATATACCTTTTAATTTCGAGGGGACAGTAAAAGGTTTAGTAATCAAAAATGGGGGAGGCATTACGAACAAAGGAAATATCGAAATTAAAGATTTCTTTATCGGTTCAACTGGCACAGGGATTTTAATGTCGGAAGGTTCAATAAAATATAATATCGATTCTCTCACCGAAAGAAACCTTTTTGAGAAGTTAAATCTAAATGTTTCCTCAGAAGTACAAAAAATTGTTTTCAACAAAATCGACTTGGATAATTTAAAATTAAACCTTGATTTTTCCGGATCGAAAGGCAAACTGATATATACTTCGGATATAGGCAAAGCAAACAGGTTAAGTTTTATTTCAGAAGTTGCTGTTCACCCGAATTCTTTTGAATTTTTGTTTCCGAAATTAAATTTTGCTTGGGGCGATTACTCGTGGGAAGGTAACGAAACGTTTGGTATATCTGTAAATCCCGAAGAATTAAAATTGGAAAATTTTATCCTTCACCGGAACAATATAGAAAAAATATATATCGACGGTAAGCTGTTTGCCGATGGTATAATCAATTTCAATAGCCGTATCGAAAAATTTGAGTTAGAAGGATTACACCATTTTATCAAGAGTGATAATTTAAAAAATCCTAAAAACAGAGTATATGGTAAAGTAAATTCCGAGATGAAGTTTTCAGGTAGTTTAGAAAATCCTGTTCTAAGTATGACAGTTAATGTTGACAGTATCTTCTACAGGAATTCAAACTTTGGAGAACTTAAAAGCTCATTCAATTACCTCGATAAATATTTAGATGTAAGCATTAATTTTGCGAGCGAAGGATTGCAAACAAAACCTGATTTTATGATCAACGGAAAACTACCAATTGATTTATCATTTCAAGAAGGAGAAAAATTATTTCCCGAAGAACCTTTGAATATGAAAATTGTTTCGTCCGGTTTTCAATTAAGCGTATTAAATCCATTAATACCTGCAATCGACGACTTACAAGGTATGCTGATTTGCGATATGAGTATAACGGGAACGCCGAAGCAGCCAAATTATTCTGGAACAATCCAATTACAGCAGTCGAGGTTTTTATTGCTCGAAAATTATATTTACTACAATTTATCTGGTTCGTTATTGTCGGATGTTGACAAAATTTATCTTCCCCAATTTCAACTTAGCAACGATAAATCGGATTATACGGAAGGGAAGGTAAATATTAACGGATTCTTTGCTTTAAGAGAATATAAGATTAGTGATTTTGATTTGAATGCAACCGGTCAACTTTTACTTTTGAAGGAAACTTCACGCAGAAAGATGCAAAATATGTACGGACGACTTGTTGGGATGGTTGGCAACCAAGGACTTCATTTTAAAGGCTCATTGGCTAAATCTAATATCTCTGGAAATGTGATAGTTCAGGATGCGAATATTGTTTTCCCTTCATCGCAATCAAGCAGTTATGACGAATCGGGAGGGATAGTCAGGTATGTAGCCTTTGACGATACTATAAAACCTGATAAACAGGATAATTTGAAACATCAGTTTTTTTCTGCAATGCACGATACGAATGCCAAAAATCTGGTAGGAGGGATACAAACCGAGAGTAAATTTTTAGCCGGATTAACATATGATATAACCCTCGAAACCAAAGGAACAACAAGTATTCGTATGATTTTTAATCCTGCTACAAGCGAAGAATTGTATGCAGAGTTAGATGGCAAAATTAATTTACAACGGGTTGGCAATAGAAATTATTCGACCGGTGAAATATCGATATCCGACAGGTCGTACTACAATTTCTTCAAGAGGTTTGAAGCTGCCGGTAAATTAAAATTTTTAGGCGACCCAAATAATCCTGAGTTGGATATTAAAGCCACTTATTCAGGTTTAAGAAAACCACCAACTCTTACACCCGACTCAGTGGTAGCCGAACAAAAAGTAACTATTACACTTATAATTTCAGGCACCCGACTTGAACCGCATCTGAGCATGAATATTACAATTGACGATGAAGAATATTCAAAAGACATTCAAGGAGGCGATTTGCAGAGCGATGCGATATCGTTTCTCTTTACTAATAAATTTCGTGATGACTTAAATGCTCGAGAAAAATCCGATATTGTTTCAAGTTTAAGTTCAAGTGCCGGAACCTCTATCGTTGCAGGCGCAACTTCGACATTATTATCCGGAATCCTTACCGATTTTTTAAGACGTGAGTTTGAATTTATTAGATCGGCGGAAATAACTTATCATGGCGGGAGCATTCAACAATCTGCCGACCTCCGGTTGAGCGGACAAATATTCAATGCGTATTGGAGATTCGGTGGAAGAATTTTCGATGATATTAATAATGCTAATATCAGTTTTACACTTAACTTTGGTGATATTTTGGAATCCGATAAAATGAAAAATTTATTCCTACAATTAGAGCGTAAAGTTGATGCAGGCGAATATACAATCGATAAAAAATTAACTAACAGCGCCCGAATATACTATAGATGGTCGTTCTAACCAAAAAAATATATGACACTAGAAGAAAAAATATTAAAACTGATTTATAAGTATCCAAACGAAACTTTTAAAGCTCATCAATTAGCAAGGCGACTGTCGCTGAAAGATGAACTCGATATTCTAACACTACAAAATACTCTGAAAGAGTTGGTTCTGACAAACAAACTGAGTCCGGCTTCCCGAAAAAAATATGGCGTCTATAAACCGCCAAAATCAACTCACAGAATAGGTGTGTTCACACGTTTAAAAAACGGTTCTGGTTTAGTAAAATTAAATCCCCCTGACGAAGGAAATGTATTAATTTCTGCAAATTACATTTCAACCGCACTTGATGATGATATTGTTTCGGTGGCAGTATTTCCTGTGTCGTTAAAAGAAACTGTAAACGATGCTGAAACTTTACCCTACGAAGGTGAAGTTGTAGATATAATTAAAAGGAGCAAAAAACCATTAATTGGTGTGGTGGATAAAAATAAAAACATTTTCTTCGTAATACCAGACGATTCACGCATCAGGCGAGATGTCTTCATACCTAAAGGAAAAACTTTAGATGCTCGTCCCGGCAATAAAGTAACTTTCGTAATTGAAGAGTGGAGATACATTAATCAAAATCCTGAAGGCAGGGTAATTGAAATAATTGGGAAAGCCGGTGAAATAAAAACTGAAATTATTTCTGTTATTCATCAGTTTAAATTGCCATTGACATTTCCGAATAGTGTAATCAATGAAGCTGAAAATGTTTCAGAGGAAATTCCTCATCGTGTAATTAAAGAACGGCTTGATTTTAGAGACGAAGTATGTTTTACGATCGATCCAGAAGATGCAAAAGATTTCGATGATGCTCTATCATTGAAAGAAATAAATTCATCGACTTACGAATTAGGAGTGCACATTGCTGATGTGAGTCATTATGTAAAAGAAGGGTCAAAAATTGATCACGAAGCATTCTCGAGGGGAACGAGTGTGTATTTGGCGAATGACGTTATTCCGATGCTTCCCGAAGTTTTATCGAATGGGATTTGCAGCCTCATACCCAAACGCGACAGATTAGCTTTTTCAGTCTTTATAACCATCACAAAGCAAGGTAAAATTATTGATTATAAATTGGCTAAAACAGTAATCAACAATAAAAGACGCTATAGTTATGAAGAAGTTCAGGAAATTTTGGAAAGTGGAAAAGGAGACTACTCCGATACTTTGTTAATAATGCGTAAACTGAGCCAGACTCTTCTTAAAAATCGCTTAAAAGAGGGAAGCATTGACTTTGAGAGTACTGAAGTTAAGTTTAAATTCGATAAACACGGTAACCCGATAAAGATAATCAGGAAGGAGAGATTAGATGCCCATCGGTTGGTTGAAGATTTTATGCTTTTAGCCAACAAAGTTGTAGCCGAACATATCAAAACACCATTCATCTATCGCATTCACGATAGACCCGATCCTGATAAAATTAAAGAACTTGCCGATTTCGTTTCACAATTCGGCTACACGTTGGATAAGGGAGATGGTATGACTTCAAAAAAACTGCAAAAACTTCTCGCCAGTTGCCGGGGCAAAGAAGAAGAAGCAGTTATAAATGAAATTGCTATCCGATCGATGGCTAAAGCTATTTACTCTGTAAAAAATATTGGACACTTTGGATTAGGATTTAAACACTATACACACTTTACATCACCAATACGCCGATACCCTGACTTAGTGGTTCATAGATTATTAACAGAATATTTGACCGAGCCTGCCTCTAAAAAAGTTAAAGAAACGCACGCTGCGATAGATGAAATATGTGTGCAATCGAGCGCCCGCGAGCGTTTAGCAATTGAAGCCGAACGTGCTTCGATAAAAGTTATGCAAGTAGAATTTATGAAACGGCACGTAGGCGACGATTTCAGAGCAATCATTTCCGGGATCACGAAGTTCGGACTATTTATAGAAATTATGGATTTGTTAGTGGAAGGGTTAGTTCATATTAGAGATCTTGAAGACGACTATTATGTTTTTGATGAAAAAAATTATACTTATATTGGCAGGCGAACAAAGAAGCGTTATAGATTAGGCGATAAAGTTAATGTCCAAGTTGTGCGTGTTAGTTCAATCGACCGTCAAATCGATTTTCGTATAATTGATTAACCAGAAAAATGCAAGTCGAAGCAATCATCATAGTCAAAGGAATGGTTCAGGGTGTTGGGTTCCGATATTTTGTAATGAACCTTGCAAACCGTTTAGGCTTAACCGGATTCGTCAAAAATCTTCATAATGGTGATGTTGAAATTGTTGTTCAAGGCGACCGTTCATTAGTCAATGATTTAATTAAAGCGGTTCAAATAGGACCGAGATTCGCCGATGTTAGAGATGTAAAAGTTCAATTGAAACAAATAGAAAATATTTATCAAAAGTTTGATATTTTATGAAAATGCGTATTGGTTTTGGTTACGATGTTCACCCTTTTGCCGAAAATAGAAAATTAATCTTAGGCGGCATTGATATTCCATTTACAAAAGGATTATTAGGGCATTCAGATGCTGATGCTTTGTGCCATGCAATTGGCGATGCTTTGCTTGGAGCAGCTGCTCTTGGCGATATCGGGAAACATTTTCCTGATATCGACCCCCAGTATAAAGGTATATCGAGTTTGAAACTTTTAAAAAAAATCCGTGCCTTATTACAAACAAATGGTTTTGAAATAGTAAATATTGATTCAACAATTGTGTTGGAGGCTCCTAAAGTGGCTCCATATATTGAACAAATTTGTGGAAATTTATCTTCCGCGCTCAATTTAGCAAGTTCAGATATTTCTGTAAAAGCAACCACTACAGAAAAATTAGGATTCGTGGGCAAAGGTGAAGGCATAGCGGTATATGCAGTCGCACTAATTAGCAAAACACTCTAAATTTAAAATCAAATAATTATCACAACCAACTACCACTGATGGACTTACAAGCAATCATACAATTTTTATCTGAAGTCGAACCGGTCCTAATTTATTTGGGAATATTTTTCATCGCATATATCGAAAATATTTTTCCTCCTTCTCCGAGTGATGTCGTAATTGTATTCGGTGGTTCAATGGTGGCAATCGGAAAATCGAATTTTTTTGCTACCTTATTCTTTGCGTCATTGGGCAGTATGTTAGGTTTTATCACAATGTATTTAATCGGAAAGTGGTTTGGGCGACATATAATCGAAACAAGAAAATTCAAGTTTATCCCTGTCGATAATATTCATAAAATGGAAAAGTGGTTTAGCAAATATGGATATGCTATAATTATTGCAAATCGGTTTTTAGCCGGCACACGGGCAATCGTTTCCTTCTTTGCAGGAATTTCTGAAATGAACCTCAAAATTACTGTTATTTTATCTCTCGTCAGTGCGATGGTATGGAATGTTATCCTCCTCTATTCGGGTTATGTAATGGGAAGAAATTGGCGTAAGATAGGCGAGCACTTGGAAACATACTGGATGATTGTTACCTCGGTAATGATACTCGTTGCTTCTTTGTGGATAATATACTATCTCGTATATCAGAGAAAGAAAACAAAAAATGCTTGAGTATTTTATTGAGGTTGATAAGTTATTGTTTATATTTATCAATACTAATTTAGCAAATAGCTACTTCGATTTTTTGATGCCCGTTCTTACCGACTGGGATAAAACATTGGCAGGAAGGGTCTTCATTTTTTTATCAGTATTTTTTTTAGCAATCAAAGGAGGGACAAAAGGGAGAATTGTTATTACACTTCTTGTTATTACGATAGCTGTAAGCGATCAGTTCAACAGCTCGATACTTAAATCGCTGATAGGACGACCAAGACCCTGCCATATAATGGATGGAACGATGGTAGTAGATCAAATTCGTTTGTTGGTAAATTGCGGTTCGGGATATTCCTTCCCCTCGTCTCACGCTACAAATTATTTTGCCACCGCAACTCTTATCTCTTTTTTCTACTCAAAAACAAAGTGGCTTTTTTTTGTTTTCGCATCTTCGATTGCATTTTCAAGAGTTTATATAGGTGTTCATTTCCCTTCTGATGTTGTAGCAGGAGCATTCGTAGGTACCTCTATAGCCTTTCTAATTTTTCACTCTTGGCTACTTCTGAACAAGAAATTTTTCAGGTTCGATTATGAAACTTCTAAAATTAAAACTTAATTATCAAAACATAATATTAGCTGCTATTTCAGGTATAATTTTTGGTTTTTCTTTTCCACCTTTCGAGTTTGGAATTCTATCGGCATTCGCTTTTATACCTCTTTTTTTTCTTCTCTCCAACGTCGAAGAGTATGGCAGAAGTATTCGGTATTCTTATTTATCATTTTTTATTTTTAACTTAATTGCAATTTCTTGGGTAGGTGGTTTCTTCCAAGCTAAAGATCCATACCTGATGATAGCTGGGGGAGCGCTGTTAGTTGTGCATCCTTTGTTTCTTTCTATTCCAATTGTAGCATTTACTTTTATCCGTCGTAATCTAAGTTTCAAAGTTGCAATTTTCACTTTTCCATTCATCTGGGTTTCGTTCGAATATCTGCATTCAATTTCCGAGTTTGCTTTTCCTTGGTTAACATTAGGTAATGCTCTTACTTATGATCTGAATTTAATTCAATTCGTATCGTTAACCGGTGTTTACGGATTATCCTTCTGGTTATTGTGGATGAATGTTATTGTTTTTGTAGTGGTTGTAAAATTGATGTTGAAAGAATGGGAACCAAAAGCTATCAGGACGATTGCTTGCTTGGGTTTAATTGCATTGTTATATCTAATTCCAAAAATTTCAGGCAGCGTAATTATTAGGAACTCAAATGAAAATACACAACATACTAATTTAAAAATCGCAGTTATACAACCAAACATTGACCCTTGGGAAAAATGGAATTTTGTAACACAGGAGGAGCAATTAGATTTATATTTACGAATGAGTGATAGCGTTTCGGAAAATACCGATTTGATAATTTGGGCAGAAACTGCTATTCCATATTACTTATTGATGCCCCAGTATCAGACTCATTTCGAGAAAGTAAAGGATAGAATCGATACTTTGAACATATCGCTATTTACTGGATTTCCGGATATTCATATTTACAAAGAGGATGAGCAACCGCCACGATCTGCTAAAAAAATGATGTACTCTGAAGAAAGATACGATTCATACAACAGCTCGCTTTTATTAATACCAAAATCTGATCGACTTCAAAAATATTCAAAGATTCGGCTTGTGCCATTCTCAGAACGTGTTCCTTATGCCGATTTTTTGAATTTCTTAGATTTTCTTGAATGGGGAGTTGGCATTGGCGGTTGGGGAATCGGTAAAGACACGACTGTTTTTGAGCTTCCGTTGGAAAACCGTAGCAAAGTTAAATTTTCCAATTTGATTTGCTACGAATCAATTTATCCTACATTTGTTGCTGGTTTTGTACGGAAAGGTGCACAATTCCTGACGATAATTACAAATGATAGTTGGTGGGGCGATACCTTCGGAGCATATCAACATAAACGTTACGCTGTTCTTCGGGCTATCGAAAACAGACGTTGGATTGCCCGCTGTGCAAACGGTGGTATTTCCTGCTTCATCGATCCATACGGCAGAGTTTATGATGAAACGAAGATGTACAAATCAGCAATCATCGAACACGAAATTCAAGCGCGTGAAGAACTCACAGTTTATACTAAATATGGTGATATGTTAGCCGAAGTTTGTTTGCTCTTCGGTGGATTTATTTTGATGGCTGGTTTCGGTCAAAAATTTTATACGTTCATTAGAAGAAAAAATTATGAAAACTATTGATTTAAGAAGCGATACGGTTACGAAACCTTCATCGGCAATGCGACTTACAATGATGGATGCTGAAGTAGGCGACGATGTTTATAGGGAAGACCCTACAGTAAACAAACTACAAGAGAAGGTCGCCCAGATGTTTGGAAAAGAAGCCGCACTGTTTGTTCCGACAGGAGTGATGGGGAATCAAGTTTGTATTCGGACACACACAAATAATGGCGATGAAATAATTGCAGATGAGGACTCGCATATTTTTGTTTATGAAAATGCTGCTCCTGCCGCTCTGTCCGGAGTCAGTATAAAAACAATTCCAAACAGCATGGGAGTGATAACTGCTGAACAAATTCAGGCTGCGATACGCCCTAATGCTTATTATCTTCCCAAAACAAAATTAATTTGTCTCGAAAACACACACCTCCGTTCGGGCGGAACAATTTTTCCTATCGAAGATATCAAAAAAATAAGTCAGTTAGCCCGTGAGCGGAATATCAAACTCCATCTTGATGGAGCAAGAATCTGGAATGCATCCGTCGAATCAGGAATTTCTTTAAAAAAGTATGCACAATATTTTGATTCTATCTCTGTGTGTCTTTCAAAAGGTTTGGGTGCACCAATTGGTTCGGTGATCATAGGCGACAAAGAATTTATTGATCGGGCTTTAGTATATCGGAAAATGTTCGGCGGCGGTATGAGGCAAGTCGGAGTTATTGCATCGGCTGGTTTGTATGCGATAGAAAATAATATTAATCGTCTCACAGATGATCACAAAAAAGCTAAACTTCTTGCAGATGGCTTGAAAAATTTAAAGACATTCAAAATTAATTTCGAGTCGGTGCAGACCAATATGGTTATAGCGGATATTCAAATCAACAAAACCCAGCAGGAAATATTAGACCTGTTGAAAAAAAAGGGTATATTATTAACTCCGGAACGGAATAGCAGTATCCGGGCTGTAACGCACTTAGATGTCTCTTTTGAAGAAATTAATCAGGCGAATAGAGTGTTCCAAACCATTTTCGATTGATGCAAATTCGATTTGCTTTTCAAACAGATTTTATGTATTATAAGCCACCCTTCGAAAAGTCCCGCCATTGGGACTTTTTTTTTGGAGGGCGTTAAACAATTGAAAAATAAGAAATTAGCTTGGATATCAAACAAAAAATTGAAGCACTCATCGCTCCGATAATTGAACAACATAGACTCTTTTTGATAGATATCGTTTTAAGGGGTGAGCGGCAATCGAAAGTGTTAGAAGTATTTATTGATAATCGAGAAGGTATTACTGCCGAAATTTGTTCAAACGTGAGTAGAGATATTGCAAAGATTTTAGATTTGGATGATGTAATCGCCGGAAAATATTATTTGAATGTTTCATCTCCCGGAATTTCGCGTGCATTAAAATATATTGAACAATACCATAAACATGTAGGCCGCCTTATCGAATTAAAGTTGAAAAAACAAGAAGAACTCTATAAAGCTGTTGGTAAACTTTTAGAGGTTAGCGTCGATTCAATAGCAGTAGAAAATGAAAGCGGTGATATTTTGAAAATTTCGTTTGATAACATTTTTGAAGCTAATATAAAAGCAGCTTGGTAACAGAAAATAGAATTTGGAGAAAAATATGAACTATGAAATAGTTGAATCATTCGGACAAATGGTTCGAGAAAAAGGCATCGATAAAGACATGTTGGTAAGTGTTATTGAGGAAGTTTTTGCCACGATAACACGAAAAAAATACGGACTTGAAGCAAAATTCGATGTTGTAGTAAATATGGATAAAGGCGATATTGAAATTTTTCTTGAGAAAGAAATTGTAGAAACCATAACCGACCCGACTACCCAAATCGAATTGGCAGCCGTCAGAAAAAAAACCAACGAACCGCTCGAAATTGGAGACGATTTCGTAGAAATAATTGATGTTAGTAGTTTCGGTAGAAGGTTAATCGCTACCGCAAGGCAAACGCTCAACCAACGGATTAAAGAAATAGTAAAAGATCTCATCTTTAATGAATACACAAATTCGATTGGCGAAATTATCGCCGGTGAAATTTATCAGGTCAGGAAAAGCGAAATCTTAATAATCCATAACCGCAACGAACTTGTTTTACCGCGTAACGAACAAATACCAAAAGAGCGATATAAAAAAGGCGAAACAATACGTGTATTAGTTAAAGAGGTTCGAAAAACTGCAAATGGAGCTCATGTTATTGTAACACGTTCAGACTCGAAATTTTTGTCAAAACTATTTGAGCACGAGATACCCGAAATCTACGATGGTATCATCGAGATAAAAGCAATAGCACGTGAACCCGGCGAACGAGCAAAAATTGCAGTCGAATCGCACGACGATCGCATTGATGCTGTGGGCGCTTGCGTAGGTATGAAAGGTGTTCGGATTCACTCAATTGTGCGTGAATTAAATAACGAGAATATCGACGTTATTAATTATATCGATGACCCATCTCAATTTATTATTCGAGCATTAGCGCCTGCTAAATTAAAAGAAATAAAGATCGACAAAGCAAATAAAAAGGTAATGGTAACCGTCGACCGTGATCAAATGTCGTTAGCAATAGGTAGAGGCGGGCAAAACATTCGGCTTGCATCTAAACTTGTCGGTTACGATATTGATGTGCAAAAACTTGTTGTTGAAGAAGAATATGATATGGACATCACTGAATTCCGTGCTGAATTGGGTGAACCTTTGATAGAACGATTGGTCGAAGAAGGTTATGAAACTGCCCGTGAAGTAATTGAAGCCGATATAAAAAGCCTTCTCGCAATCGAAGGTTTAACGAAACCAAAGATCAAGCAGATGAAAGAATTAATGATTCAAGAACTTGAGGAAGCCGAGATTGATAGCGAAGAAGATATAAAATCGGCTCTCGAAGCCAAATCGAAAAGCGAAGCAACCGAAGAATCGGAAAACAGCGAAGATAAATAATTAATAAGTTAATAAGTGGATAAAAAGAAAAAATTATATCAAGTAGCCAAAGAGCTTAATATCGCGAGTGAATCGCTCATCGCTTTTTTGACTAAAAAGGGCTTCGAAGCAAAGACAATCAACTCTACAATAACTGACGAGATGAGTGTTTTAATATTGTCTCATTTCAAAAAAGAAAAAGAGAGCGTCGAGAAACATCAACGAAAAATTCAATCTTTCAAAACTACTCCTAAAAAAGAAGAGAAGAAAGTAGAAAAAGCAGAACCAGCTAAAACTGTTAAAAAAACGCCACGCGTAAAAGAAGAAGAAATTCCTGTTATCGAGATAATAGCTGCGGTAGAAATTCCAGCCCCCGCAATTACTCCCACAATTGTTGAGCCGCCTGCACCGAAAATTGTTGTACCTGCTCCGGTTGTCGAAAAAATTATTGCTGAGGAAGTTGTTGCTACCGAACCAGAACAAAAGATAACAGAGGTAGTACAACCTCCGGAACCTCATCCTATTACTCAGGTCGAAGCGACTGAACAAGTTCAGCCGGAAGAAAAAACTGAAGAAGATAAAAAAGAGAAAAAATCTAAAAAAAGCATACCACGACTTACTCCCAAAATGGGTTTAACCATTCGGGGAAAAATGGTGTTGACACCGCCCGAGGCTGATAAACCGGCAGTCGCTGTTGCAAAAGATGCACAAGACTTAGATGCCAAAGCCAAAAAGAAGAAAAGAAAGCGTAAGAAAAAAGTAGAAAAAACCGCACCGGTCGTAGTAACAAAAGAGGATGATGTATTAGATCGGAAGAAAAAGAAAAAGAAAAAGATAAGGCACATTGAGATTAATGTGGCAGAAGTTGAAAGTGCAATCCGCCGTACAATTGCGGAGATGGACGATACATCGGTTAGCGCACGTGCTCAGATGCGTAAGAAAAAGAAAAAAGAGCGGCTCGAAGAAGAAGCTAAACTTCAAGAAGAATTAGAAAAACAAAAATCAAAACTTAAAGTTACCGAATATGTTTCGGTAAACGAATTGGCTAACTTGATGCAAGTTGACGTAGCCGACGTAATTAAAAAGTGCATCGAATTAGGGTTGATGGTTTCTATAAATCAACGGCTCGATCAGGATACAATAACACTGATAGCATCTGAGTTTGGGCTTGATATTGAATTCATGACCGAATTTGAAGAGCGTTTAGTTGTTGACACAGAAGATGAAAACGAAGAATTATTAGAATGGCGTCCGCCTGTGGTAACCATTATGGGACATGTTGACCATGGAAAAACATCGTTGCTCGATTTTATCAGAGAAACAAATGTAGTAGCTGGTGAAGCTGGTGGTATCACTCAGCATATTGGTGCATACTCTGTAAAAGTTGATGAAGCGAGAAGTGTTACTTTCCTTGATACGCCCGGGCACGAAGCATTTACTGCCATGCGTGCACGCGGAGCGCAGCTTACCGATATCGTAGTGTTAGTTGTTGCCGCCGATGATGCTGTTATGCCTCAAACCGTTGAAGCGATAAGCCATGCACAAGCAGCCAATGTTCCCATCGTAATTGCAATGAACAAAATCGATAAACCCGGAGCTAATCCTGAGAGAATTCGGCAGCAATTATCTGAAAAAAATATACTCGTCGAAGAGTGGGGTGGTAAATATCAATCGGTAGAATTATCTGCCAAAACAGGAAAAAATGTTAAATTACTTCTCGAAAAAATTCTTCTTGAAGCCGAAGTATTAAACCTTAAAGCTGTAGCTAAAACTAAAGCTCGTGGCGCTGTAATCGAAGCACAGCTTGATAAAGGGAGAGGAACCGTAGCCACTGTTCTTGTTAAGAAGGGAACTTTGAAAATCGGGGATCCTTTTATCGCTGGCTTTTCTTATGGAAAAGTAAGGGCAATGTTCGACGAACGCGGACATCGGGTAGAATCTGCAGGTCCATCAGCACCGGTGCAGGTAATCGGTTTTGACACTATTCCTCAAGCAGGCGATTTGTTAGTAGTTTCAGAAAGCGAACGAGATGCACGCGATATCAGTGTGCGCCGCCAGCAGTTAAAACGCGAACAGGATTTCCGCGAAATCAGAACTGTAACTCTCGACAACTTTTCACAAAAAGTTAAAGAAGGAACTGTTAAAGAATTAACAGTTGTTCTTAAGGGCGATGTTGACGGCTCGGTCGGTGCAATTTCCGATGCCCTGATGAAAATAGCTAACCCTGAAGTCCGGGTGAATGTTATACACAAAGGTGTTGGCGCTATTTCGGAATCAGACGTGCTGTTGGCTGCTGCCTCCAATGCAATTATTATTGGTTTCCATGTGCGGCCGAATGTTAATGCACGCACACTTGCCGAGACGGAGAAAGTCGAAATTCGTTTCTACACGATTATATACGAAGTAATTAACGACGTGAAAAAAGCGCTCGAGGGTATGCTTGCGCCGGAGGAAAAAGAAGAAGTTCTCGGATCAATTGAGGTTCGTGATGTTTTCAAGATTCCAAAGGCAGGAACAATTGCAGGTTGTTACATACTAAATGGAAAAATTACACGCAGCAGCAAAGTGCGTTTGATCCGCGACGGACTCGTTTTATTCGATGGTGGAATTTCTTCACTCAAACGTTTTAAAGACGACGTGCGTGAAGTTGATTCAGGATACGAATGCGGTGTATCTCTCGAAGGTTATAATGATGTTAAAATTGGCGACATCATCGAGCCATACAAAATTGTTGAACTCAAACGTAAACTTGTATAGGTAATAAAATGTCGATACGTTTAGAAAAAGTTTCTTCGGTGATCAAGCACGAAATTAGCTTGATACTTTCACGTGAATATAATTCAAAAGAATTCGGTTTTATTACTGTTACCGAAGTTCACATGACCCCTGATCTGAAAATTGCAAAAATATATGTCAGCATTTTCGAGAAACCGGAAATACGGGTTAAAACTTTAAGAATGTTAGAAAACAATTCCAAACATATACGAACAAGTTTAGCTTCGAATATCAGTTTGAAATATACGCCTGCTCTTCAATTTTATATCGATGAAACACTCGATCGAGCAGAACATATCAATAACATCATTAAAAAGATACACGAAAACGATAAGCCTGTTGGAACTGAATAAAAATAGCAAAATTCCGGGGTCGAATTTTTTAAAAGAAAATGGTTCAATCTTTTTGGTAAACAAACCGATGGGTTGGTCATCCTTCGATGTTGTAAAAAAAATGCGGATTCATTTTGGCGTGAAGAAAGTAGGACATGCCGGAACTTTAGACCCGAAAGCCACAGGATTGTTGATTGTTGGAATGGGGAAGAAGACAAAACAAATTTCAGATTATACCGACATGGAAAAAGAATACGAAGCTGTGATGGTTTTAGGTGCTAGCACTGCAAGCTACGATGCAGAAACCGAAATTATCAAAATCCGTAGTTTTGCCGATATCACAAAGGATGATGTAAACAGAGTTCTTAAAATGCTTACCGGTGTTATTATGCAAAAACCGCCTATGTATTCAGCAATAAAATTAAACGGTAAGCCGCTTTATAAGTATGCCCGTAAAGGCAGAGAAATAGAACTTGAAGCTCGTGAAGTTGAAATATCGCAATTAGAGTTAATCGATTTCCAGCCACCCGAAGTCAAGTTACGTGTGGTGTGCTCCAAAGGAACGTATATCCGTTCATTGGCTAACGATATTGGTGAAATGTTAGGTTGCGGTGGACATTTAAACGCATTAGTTAGAACGAGAATAGGTCATTTTCTTCTCGATGATGCATTCTCGATTGAAGAACTTACAACGCGAACACTTGATAATGAAGGTCTATCGATCAATCAGCGAAATTGATTTTATTCAAAACACGATTGTTACAATCGGAACTTTCGATGGTGTTCATCTTGGCCATCAGAAAATTATAAAAGAATTAATAGACCGTGCTGAAAAAGCCAATGCTCGTACTGTTCTTGTTACATTCGATCCGCATCCGCGTGAAGTTGTAGGGCGTGGTCCTACTAAACTTCTCACTTCGATTGAGGAACGGCTGCAGTTGCTTGCCGAATTCAAGATTGATGAGATATTTATAATAAACTTTACGTTTGAGTTTTCGCGGCTTCCATACGAAGATTTTTTTAAAAACATCATTTTTGAAAAAATTGGTGTGAAGGAAATAATTGTTGGATACGACCACATGTTCGGCAGAGACCGTGAAGCTTCAATCGAACAGTTGAAAGAGTTAGGTAATCAACTTGGTTTTACAGTCGATATGATGCCACCTGTAAAAGTAGATAACGAGGTTGTGAGCAGCTCGAAGATACGTGATATTCTGTTACGAGGTGATGTTTGCCTCGCTGAAAAATATTTAGCTCGCTCATATACAGTGCAAGGTAGCGTTGTCAAAGGCGATGGTAGAGGTCGAATCATCGGATTTCCGACTGCCAATCTGCGACCGCTCTCGGTTAAGAAATTGTTGCCGGCTGAGGGGGTCTATTTTGTGAGTATAAAAGTTGATAAATCCGATTATTTCGGAATGCTCAATATCGGTGTTCGTCCGACTTTCAGTAACGATATGCGAAGAGTTATCGAAGTGCATCTCTTCGATTTCGACGAAGAACTTTACGGCAAAAATGTAATTATTAATTTTCATAGAAGAATCAGAAGCGAGAAAAAATTCGCTTCCACAGACGAGTTGATTATTCAATTAAATAAAGATAAATTATGCTGTGAAAATTTCATCAAGGAATTAACTAAAAAATAAAAGTAATAAAGGAATTAAAATGCCATTAACAAAAGAACAAAAACACGAAATTATCCAAAAGTATGGTAAAACCGAAAAAGATTCAGGAATACCTGAAGTTCAGATAGCTCTATTAACTGAACGTATTAACGAGCTTACCGGACATTTGGCAACTAACAAATTCGATCATCATTCACGACGCGGATTACTGCTTATGGTAGGAAAGCGCCGCCGTTTGTTGGATTATTTAATCGCCAACAATATCGAACGGTATCGAAAAATTATTCAAGAATTAAATATTAGAAAGTAAATAAATGTTTCATAAACAAGAAGTAGAAATTGGCGGGCGAGTATTTTCAATTGAGACAGGTTTGCTCGCAAAACAAGCCGATGCTGCTGTGTTAGCACAATACGGCGAAACGATGGTGCTTGCTACTGTTGTTGCGGCAAAAGAACCTAAAGAAGACCTGGATTATTTCCCTCTGCAAGTCGAATATCGTGAAAAAACCGCTGCCGCTGGAAAAATTCCCGGAGGCTTTTTCAAACGTGAGGGAAGACCCACAGAGAAAGAAATATTATCTTCACGCTTGATTGATCGACCCATTAGACCAATGTTCCCCGAAGATTTTAAAAACGAAACTCAAATAATAGTAACTGTTTATTCGTCTGATCAAGAACATGATGGCGATACAATCGGTGCAATTGCCGCATCGGCAGCGCTGCTGATATCTGATATCCCTTTCGATGTTCCGATTGCTGAAGTACGTGTTGGAAGAATTAACGGCGAGTTCATCATTCATCCCACATTCAAACAATTAGAAGAAAGTGAACTTGATATTACAGTTGCCGGTACGAGCGATTCGATCGTAATGGTCGAAGGTGAAGCAAAAGAGATTTCGGAGGAATTATTTCTTGAAGCTCTGCAATTTGCTCGTGAACATATCAAAGTGCTTTGCGATTTGCAAATTAAATTCCAAAAAGCGATCGGAAAACCAAAGCGTGCAACTACCCCCAAAGCAATTGATAGCGAGTTAGAAAATAGTGTAAAAGAACTATTCTCCCAGCGTATCAAAGAACTTAACCGCACTGTGTTATCCAAAGACGACAGAAGCAAACGACGTGGTGCTATCGAAGAAGAAATTCAAACGAAACTTGCCGAAAAATTTCCGGAACAAAACAAAGTTATATCTGAATTGTTATACAAAATCGAGAAGCAAGATATGCGTCAGATGATTCTTGAAAACGGAAAGCGATTAGACGGCAGAGGAGTTAGAGACATCCGGCCCATTAGTTGTCAAATTGGATTGCTGCCACGAACACATGGTTCGGCACTATTCACACGCGGCGAAACTCAAAGTTTAACCACAAGTACACTCGGCACTAAATCCGATGAACAAAAATTAGAGGGTTTGCTTCCCGAAACCACAAAACGGTTTTTACTCCACTACAATTTCCCGCCATTCAGTGTCGGCGAGGTCGGCAGACTTGGCGGCACGGGTCGCCGTGAAATCGGACACGGAAATTTAGCCGAACGTGCACTCAAAAATTTAATCCCTCCGGAAACAGAATTCCCATACACGATTCGTATCGTTTCCGATATTTTAGAATCGAACGGTTCATCATCGATGGCTACGGTGTGTGCAGGTTCACTCTCGTTGATGGATGCTGGAGTACCAATTAAAAAAGCTGTTGCCGGTATTGCAATGGGATTAATCAAAGAATCAAACGGTGTTGCTATTTTAAGCGATATTCTTGGCAACGAAGACTATCTCGGCGATATGGATTTTAAAGTCGCTGGTACAACCGATGGCGTTACTGGTTTGCAGATGGACATGAAAGTACAGGGAATCAGTTTCGAAATAATTGCGTCCGCTTTGGAACAAGCTCGCGAAGGTCGTTTGCACATCTTGAACATTATGGACGAAACAATTGCACAACCCAAACCGGAACTATCACCTTATGCTCCACGCCTGACTACAGTCAGAATTCCTATTGATATGATTGGTGCTGTTATCGGTCCAGGTGGGAAAATGATACGACAAATTACAAAAGATACAGGAACCGAGATTAACATCGAGGACGATGGAACTATTACAATCGCAGCCATTTCGGGGGAGGCAAGTGGCAAAGCCCTTGAAATGATTAACAGAATTACTGAACTACCGGAAGTCGGTAAAATTTATTCAGGTAAAGTTACGCGTATAATGGACTTTGGTGCTTTTGTTGAATTCCTTCCGGGTAAAGAGGGATTAGTTCACGTCTCTCAACTCGATATAAATCGCGTTGATAAAGTTACCGATCTTTTAAAAGTGGGCGACCCAATCGAAGTAAAGTTAGTAAAAATCGATTCTGAGGGAAGAAATAATTTAAGCCGCAAAGCTGTTTTGATGGGCGATGCTTATGTTCCTGAAGAGGATAGACCTCGCTCGGATAGAAGACCCCCTTCCGGCGATAGAAGAGATTCCCGAAGACCACCACGAAGATAAATCATAAAGCCCAAACTTGTTTTGGGCTTTTTTATAATTCCTTATGAAAACAAAACAAAAAGTAATACTTATAATTTTAGATGGATTTGGATTAGGTTTAAATCCAAAAACTGATGCAATCCAAAATGCTAACAAACCATTTATTGATAAATTGTTTGCGGAAAATAAATTGACTAAACTTACCACATCGGGGGAAGATGTTGGCTTGCCCGAAGGACAAATGGGCAACTCCGAAGTTGGACACATGACCATCGGCGCAGGTAGAATTGTCTGGCAGGATATTACTCGCATCAATCGCTCAATTCGACTCGGCGATTATTTCAATATTCCTGCTTTCCTTGGAGCTGTCGAACACGCAAAGATAAATCATTCTGCTATTCATTTAGCGGGGTTGCTTTCCGACGGTGGCGTACACAGCATGAATACCCATCTATACGCACTTCTCCATCTTGCAAAACAACATCAATTCGAAAAAATTTTCATACACGCATTGTTAGACGGGCGCGATACTCCGCCTGATTCAGGTCTTGGTTATTTAAAAGAACTTCAAGCCAAGATTAATGAAATCGGTGTAGGTAAAATTGCAACCGTAATGGGTAGATATTATGGAATGGATAGAGATAATAGGTGGGATAGAACCGAGTTAGCATACAGAGCAATGACCGAGGGATTAGGACAACAATGCGAGAATGCAATTGCAACAATCTCGGATTCATATCAAAAAGGAGTAATGGATGAATTCGTAAAGCCAATCGTTTGTGTAAATGACGGAAAACCTGTTGGTAATGTTCAACAAAACGATTCATTCATATTCTTTAATTTTCGTTCCGACCGAACACGTCAATTAACTCGTGCATTTATAATGGATGATTTCGATAAATTCCATCGAAATAAACTGAATCTATATTTTGCAACAATGACTCATTATCACGATGAGTTCAAAGTACCTGTTGCATTTCCGCCGATTAGTTTGGCGAATACATTTGGTGAGATTTTAGCTGAGCATAATTTAAAACAATTAAGAATAGCAGAAACCGAGAAATATGCTCACGTAACTTTTTTCTTTAACGGCGGTAGGGAAGAGGTGTTTAAAGGCGAAGATCGGATACTTGTTCAATCACCCAAAGAAGTTGCAACTTATGACCTGAAACCAGAGATGAGCGCCTATGAAGTAACCGACAAACTTATTGATGCTATAGAAACTGACAAATACGATTTTATTTTAGTAAATTATGCCAATTGCGATATGGTGGGGCATTCAGGTATAATGGAAGCAGCAATAAAAGCAGTTGAAGCAGTTGATAATTGTTTGAGTCGTTTGATACCTGTCTCACAGGAATACGGATTTCTTCCATTGATAAGCTCAGACCATGGAAATGCTGATAAAATGGCTGAAGATAGCGGTGAGCCATTCACAGCACACACGACTAACTTAGTTCCGTTTCTAATCGTTCAAAATCCACCTGCACAAAGATTAAAAGAAAAGGGAATACTCGCCGATATAACACCGACAATCCTAAAGCTGATGGGATTACCACAGCCGAAGGAGATGGATGGAAGCTCGCTGCTATAGTTTTTTATGAGTCTTAGGCTGAGTTTTGTAATATCAAAATAGATATATATATTTATAGCGCTATGACCGATAAAACAAAAATATATTTAGATAAAATATTTCTATTTCTGATGGAACAATTTCCCTCAGCCCAATTGTTTGTTTTCGGTTCTGCAGTTTCCGATAATCAAAAATTATATCACGATATAGATATTGGAATCGAGGACACTGGCAAAATCCCTTTGATGAAGCTGCAGTGGGTAAAAGAAAAAATCGATGATATGAATATTCCGTATAAAGTGGACGTAATAGATTTTAAAAGAGTTTCTACCGGTTTTTATAAAACTGCCAAAGAAAAGATAATCAAATGGAAAAATTAGATAATATTTTACAAGATACTGAGAAAGCTCTGATGCAGTTAAACAGAGCATTGCAAGAAAAGTTTTCGGATATCGTCCGTGATGCAGCAATTCAGAGATTCGAATTTACTTTCGAATTATTCTGGAAACTTGTTAAGACCTATTTAAACTACGTAGAAGGCATTGATTGTTATTCACCAAAGAATTGTTTTAGAGAGCTTTTACCGATCTTATTGGCTTCAGAAGACGAGGTTGAGCTATTACTAAAAATGTGCGACCATCGGAACCTAATATCACACGTGCACGATGAAGAAATTTCAAATGAGGTTTTCAACACCGTACCTTCTTACTACAATCTCATGTATGTAATTTTAAGTCGTATAAAAGCAAAATACAAGGAATTACACAAAAAGCATTCTGTATAAAAACAGGTATCAGAAATGGTTCGGACAATACATTGATGTTGAGTAGAAATTGAAAGAACCGTGATACTCGCAGATATTTCTCCGACAATCCTAAAGCTGATTGGATAACACAACCCGCTGAGATGGATGGGAGTTCGATGATATAGCTTTAACTCGAACAATCTCCCGAAGGTTTACCGTGATGTGAAGATTGATATACGATTTCGGTTTTGTGTATGCTTCCTTTCAATTTACCAATAATATCGCTAACAGATTCGGATGGAGGAATTGAAATTGCTAAATGGATAAAGAACCTCTCCAATCTTTGGCGTATTCAGTGATTGCCTAAGGTCGGTTGCCCATGTCACGTGGTAATATAATTTGTAAAATACCTGTCCCATTGCAAACTCTTTAAAATTGTTATTGTGCATTGTAAAGATAATAGCATCATTGATGATGCTTTGTTCGTATAGCGTTACGGTTCACCGTAATGCGAAGACTTATAAAATATCGCATAACCATAGTTAGGTTGTTCGAACAAAGGCTCATAAATGAGACTAAAATTTCCAGATTCATTAAATCTTGAGCGCGCGATCCGCGATTCAAAATATCCAATCCCAAATCCCAAATCATAATTCATAATTTCATTATCTTCCTTGCAAAGTAGCTTTCATTGTTAGCGTTTCTTCTCCACGCAGCACAACAACCTCAACTTCATCACCCGGTTTAAAATCACCGAGAAGGGAAGTTAAATCATAAATATTCTTAACAGATTTACCACCAAAATTAATAATAATATCATTCGCCTTAAGCCCTGCTTTTTCGGCGGGTGAGCCGGCACGCGTTCCGCTTATTCGCATCCCCTTTGAATCGTCTCCAAAATCGGGCATAATCCCAAATGAAACACGGAAATTTCTACCACCTTCACGCATACCAGAAGTTTGTTCGATTTTTACAAAGCTCGGTTTTGCGTTTACTGCATCCAACTGTCGCACAACACCTATTACAAAATCGGTAACCATTTTTTGTCCCTCGTAATTAATCAATTGCCAATCATCCGAGGGGCGGTGATAATCGCTGTGCAAACCTGTGAAGAAAAATAAAACCGGTATTTCCTTACTGGTGAAACTTGCGTGGTCGCTTGAGCCGAAACCATCCTGCCCAAGTTTTAATTTGAAAACCGAATCTTGATTTTGTTTTTGAATAATCTCGTTCCATACAGGCGAAGTACCAACCCCCTGTATAGTCAGGACGCTGTCTTTTAATCTTCCAATCATGTCCAAATTAATCATAGCGACAGATTTATCGAGTGGGAGTGGAGAATTTTTGACATAATGTGCCGACCCTAACAAGCCAAGTTCTTCTGCCGAAAAAGCTGCAAACACATACGAACGTTTCATTTGAGTGTGATGGGATGCTAAACTTTGTGCAATCTCTAAAAGTCCGGCTGTCCCCGATGCGTTATCGTCAGCACCGTTGTGAACAGCTATTGAATCGGGAACGATTGAACCGGAACTCGCACCGCCCAATCCGAGATGATCAAAGTGCGCACCAATAATAATGTGTTCGCTTTTTAATGAAGCATCATTACCATCAAAATATCCAACAACGTTTGCAGTGTTGGAATATATTTTTTCTATTTCGGTTTTGAGTGTAACACTTGTATTTGCAAAATTAAACGAGTTAGGTTTTTTATTTTCGTTGATGGATTTTTGGAGAGAGAGTAAATTCATTCTAATATTTTCGAATATCGAATTGGCTGCATTCTGGTCGAGTTGTATAACTGCAATCCCCGAGTTCATTGAACCGCGTTCGTGTCGAAGTGGAATGAGAGGAGCGTTAGCTTCATCGACGGGACCTGTAACGAATATTACTCCCGCCGCACCTTTATCACGTGCAGTCATTATTTTTTTTGTGAAAGAAGAGTAACCGGAAAAATTGCTTGACTGATTGTTTCCATCAGGTGAGTATCGCAATATTACTGCAAGCTTATCCTTCACATCTATTCCTGTATAATCGTTGTAATGCAGAGTGTCGGCTTCGATGCCGTAGCCGGCAAATACGAGTTCTGCGGTGATTGATGTATCACTCGAAAAATTCATCGGTCTGAAATCAACATCGGGTGTGAAGTTTAAAGTTTTACCATCGACATTAAAAGCGAGCGAGTTGTTCTTGCCGACTTTTAATTCCGAAACAAACTTGAAGTTTTGAAAATATGTTCCGTTATCTCCTAATGGTTTTAGTCCATATGATTTGAATTCTTTCGCGATGTAATTTGCGGCAAGTTCGTTGCCTTTTGTCCCCGGCCGTCTGCCTTCGAGTTCATCCGAAGCTAAATACATTACGTGACGTTGAAGTTCTCCGGCTGTAACATCGTTCGAAGTAATTCTCGGTTGAGTAGAACTGCAACCGATAATGATTGAAAGAACAAGAAGTATTGATAGAAGATGTTTCATATTTTTTCCTATGTATAAATTGATTACTGATTTTAAATAGTGCAAATTGCCAACTGGCATTCCCGCATTTTTAGGTTTTGCATATTCTTCGGTTTGCTATTTATTATCTGCCAATTTCGATAATGCGTTTTTTAAATTGCTGAACGACTCATCGTCGGCTACGCCATACTTCTTATCTATGTATGCAATTTTCCCTTGTTTGTCTATTACGAAAACGGTTCGCTTGTTATAACCTCTTTCAGCGTTGTAGCTCTCGTATTTTTTCGCAACGCTATGGTCGTGGTCGCTTAACAATTTGAACGGATAGTTTTGGTGCTTTGCCCAAAAATGGTGCGACCAAACATAGTCGCCGCTGATAGCTAATATCTCGGCATCTAATTTTTCCAACATCGCAAAGTTATCCCTGAAAGCACAGAGTTGCTTCGTACAGCCGGAGCTCCAGTCTGCTGGATAAAAAGCAAGCACGACTGGCTTCTTCTGGATTATTTCTGAAAGCGTAATTCCCTGATGCATAATAGTATCCTGTGTGGCGTAGGGGAGTGTGAAGTCGATTAACTTGTCTCCGATATTTATTGTTTGAGTATCTGCGGTTACTGTTATTAAAAATATTAAAAAAATATGTATAATTTTCATGAACTTGACCTTTTTAAAAATGACGATTAAAATGTAATAGAATATATGAGAAAAAGCAAAAGATTAACCGTGCGATTTGTTTTGAAAATAAAAATCCATATATTGTGAATGGATGATTTCGCTCCAAAATAAATATGATACAAAAACAGCATTAGTTACAATTTTTGCTTTTGTATTCGTGTTGTTTAGCAATTCCTTACATACACACGATGCACTTTTATTTTCAAGCAAAGGGGATGAAGTTTTTGCTCACGATTGCTCTAACCACCAAGACCATACCTCAGTTCGTTCACATTTTAATTGCATCCAGTGCCAACGTGTTAAAATAAAAGAATTCGATTTATCAAGTATTCAATCAACAATAGGTTTTCTTCAAAAATTTTTCTTTCCTCTAAATAGCGACGAGAAACCATTTCGTTCCGTTACTCACACACACCCCGATACACGCGGTCCCCCATCTAACTTCTCTTAAGTACTAATTTGTAGGACGGCGAGATTTCTCCGTCCAAATTTATATTTTTATCTTCATTAACTTATTAGGAGAAATTTATGAAAATATTATTCATATCTATTTCATGCTTATTCGTTTTTGGTTTTCAGCTTGATGCTCAAACTACACTCAATCCGGAAATCAGCATAATACCGCGCTTCAGTATATCGACTAACGATGCAGAAGAATCGGATGGGCACAACGACATAAGCCACAAGAAATTTAACTTATCAACGCCAGTTGGTAAACTTGATGAAATCGAGTTAGGCTTACAGGGTTATTTGAATCCGTATGCACGCGGCGATATTTTTCTTTCCTGGCACGGATTGGAAGGGAAAGTCGAAATTGAGGAAGCATACGCCTCATTCGTGCGCGGCTTGCCTTTTAATTTGAACATACGTGCCGGAAAATACTTAGTTGAGTTTGGCAAACTAAATATAATCCATCCGCATGCTTGGTCGTTCGTTGACCAACCATTTGTTCTGAAAAATTTTTTAGGCGAAGAAGGACTTAATATGCTTGGCTTATCAGCGAGTAGCTTGTTACCAACCGGCGAACTTTATTCACGCATTACATTCGATGTATTGCGAAAACTTCCCGCTGATGTTCACACTGATGAATTAAATATGCATGCACACGAAATTGCATCGATGGTTTTGGGAGATACACTTACCGACCCACGCTACTTCTTCAGCAGCCGAATGATTACTTTCTTTCCGATTTCTGATTACAGCGATCTGGAATTAGGAATAAGTGGACTAACAGGGATACACGACAGATATTATGAGGAACGTTTCTACTACGGTAATTTGGATTTTAAATACAAGTGGAAACCGAGTATGTATCAATCCTTAACTTTGCAAGGTGAGTGGCTTATAAATTTCAGGAAAGCATTTCGCGACGGTGATACAACTTACTTCATCGAAAATGGTAAACGGGTGAGTAAGCAATTTTTTTCGACCGGCTTATATCTTTTTGGCGATTATCAATTGGATAAACGATACACCGTTGGAGCCCGTGTTGATTATTCGCAATTCCCATACAACAACGACGATTACGAGTATGGTGCATCGCTGTTCTTAGGATTTTATCCGGTTGAGGAAACAACAGTATTTCGCTTACAGTTTTCTCATACAAAATTGAACATAGGTAACGAAATAAAAAATATTAATTCAATTACATTGCAATTTCTATTTTCATTAGGTCCACATCGTGCACATATTTTTTAAAGGAGATATTCAAATGAAAGTTTATATATTAGTAATAACAATTTTCTTCTCACTCATTTTTCTAAACCATACTTTTGCTACTATCAAAGTAGTAACAACACTTCCCGATCTTGCCGATTTTACAAAAGCAATCGGTAACGATAGGGTAGAGGTCGATTTCATTGTTAAAGGCACACAAAACCCACACTATATCGAAGTGAAACCGAGTTATATGATGAAACTACGCAATGCTGATATTTTTTTGCAGATAGGGATGGAACTTGAACTCTGGGCGCAGCAAATTATTGATGGTTCACGAAATAACCGTTTGATTGTTGTTGATTGCTCAAACAATATTGAAAAACTCGAAATCCCTTCAGACGTAGATGCGAGTCAAGGCGATATTCACAGGTATGGAAATCCGCATTACTGGCTCGACCCGATGAATGTAAAAATTATTATGCAAAATATTTTAAATGCGTTAATAAAAGTTTCGCCAGAAGAGGAAACATATTTTAAATCAAATATGGATAATTATTTATCTGAGCTAAATATAAATATCACAAATTGGTTAAAGGAACTAGAGCCGTTTAAAAATTCTAATGTGATTACATTCCATAAGAGTTGGACGTACTTTGCAAAGCGTTTCGGATTAAATGTAATTGATTACATAGAGCCGAGACCTGGTATTACACCAACACCGTCGCACACTTTGAAACTTTTAAAACTTATAAAAGAAAACAATATTAAAGTAATTATCGTAGAACCATTTTACGACGATTCAGTACCTAAACACATAGCAGCTGCAGCAAATGCAAAAGTAATTCGTTTGGCAACTTCAGTCGGAGGAGTTCCTCGCACAGATACTTACATCAGTCTGATTGATTATAATGTAAAAATGTTAAAAGAAAATTTGAAATAGATTATATGAATCACCTGATTGAATTTAAAAACGTAACACTTGGATATGGCAATAATATTATTCTGAGTAATCTTAATTTTGCAATTGAAAAAGGTGATTTTTTGGGATTGGTCGGCCCGAATGGTGCGGGCAAAACTACCGTTCTCCGCTCCATCATCGGAACACTCAAACCGATATCCGGCGAAATTAAACTACACACAAGTAAATTGAGCCGCTCAACATTCGGTTATGTGCCGCAACGTGACCTTATCGATCCGATTATGCCATTTACTGTAGAAGACATAGTAATGATGGGGAGATACAGCAAACTTGGGATTTTAAAATTTCCAACCTCAAAGGATTATCGACTTCTTACGGAGTGTTTGCAGCAAGTTGATATCGAAGATTTACGACACCAGTCGTTCAAAGATTTATCGGGTGGGCAGAAACAGCGGGCTTTAATTGCCCGTGCATTAATCAGCGAACCTGAAATTTTAGTTCTCGACGAGCCAACAAGTGGAATGGATTTATCCTCAAGGCAGTCGATCCTTTCGCTCATTAAACAACTTCATACTGCTGGTTATACAGTAATTTTAGTAAGCCATCTGTTAAGCGATGTGGCTAATACTGCGATTCGAATTGCTTTTATCGAGAAGAATTTCTTTCAAGTTGGAAATGTTTCGGATATCCTGACCTCAAAAAATTTATCAGAAAGATATGGAATCGAGGTTGAAGTTATGGAATACAAAGATAAAAAAATTGTAATTACTGGAGACCGAAATGTCTGATATAGAAATTATTAAATCTCTCTTTCACGATTTTCCTTTTGCTTTATTTGGAAGCATACTTGTTGGGTTGGTTTGTTCATTCATCGGAGTCTATATTATCTCGAAAAGAATAGTGTTTGTTGGTGCGGCACTAACACAAGTATCGATGATGGGACTTGCTTTCGCATTTCTTCCTTTCATTCACTTTAATCCGTTTTTTACATCTTTAGTATCAACACTTTTAGCAGTAGGATTCCTCTCACGCATTATCGAAAGAAAAATTTTACCCGCTGATGCAATATTAGGACTAACCTTTGTAACCGCAATCGCTATGCGAATTTTATTTTTACAAAAAAGTTACGCTGTTGAAACTGCCGAAATCGAAAACCTTTTACGGGGAGATGTTTTATTTGTAACAGCCGAGAAGTTTTATATCATACTTATTACAGCAACCGTAATTCTTTCAACTCATTTTATTTTTTATAGAAAATTCGTTTTTATAGCACTTGACCCTGAAACAGCCGCCACTCAAGGTTTTAATGTCAAATTTTGGGATGTATTGCTATTTTTAACAATCGGAATCACTATCGCAGTCGCAACTCAGGTTGCCGGCGATTTGTTCGTTTTTGGGTTTTTAATTATCCCAACTTCTATATCATTATTGATATTTAAGAAAGTTAAGTATATTTTTTTAGGATCTGTCGCTATCGGTATTATTCTTCCGATTATTGGATTGTTTTTCTCGTTCAAATTCGATTTTCCAGTAGGTCCAACTACCATCGGATCGGCTCTGATACTTTTGATTTCTGCATTTATTGTTAAGTACTTAAAAAGTTGATAGAAATCACTTGTATATCTTATTAATTATGCTATATTTACACATCATTTTGGCTATCTCACGTTCAGTTACAACCTGTTAATTTATTTAATCAAGCAATCATACAATCAGAAGGAGAAGTTATGAAAATATTTTTACAAGTTTTATTGCTCTTATTAATTATTGGCTTCAACAACATTTCATTTGCTCAAGACACACCAATCAATGGGACAATCTCAACAAACACTACGTGGACATTAGCAAATAGCCCTTACCGTGTCGTCGGAAACGTAACTGTCAATACAGGTGTAACTTTAACTATCGAGCCGGGAGTCGTAGTTAAATTTGACTCGACATTGAGTATAACCGTAAATGGTACTCTCCTCGCTAATGGAACTCCTACAGTTTCAATCCGGTTTACTACATCCAATACAATTCCCTCAACTGGACAGTGGAAACAAATTCGTTTTTTAAATTCTTCATCTACGAGCCGTCTGACTTATTGCATTTTTGAATATGGCGGTTATGAAAATTCATCTCCGATTCAAATGATACCTAACGCAAAATTATTTCATAACAAAAACTCGTATCGATTTAACAGTATACAAGCAATTGGAATAGAAGGCGGTGGTATAGTAATTCCCGATGCTGTGTGGTATAACGATGGAATTCCGTATTTAGTGTTAGGTGGAATTGCAATACATAGCGATGGCGGCGATGGAAAGTTAGAGATTAAGCCGGGTGTTGTAGTAAAGTTTAATTTGAACACAGGCATACAAATCGGCAGCAATTATTATTCTTCATTATACCGTGGGCAATTGCAGGCGATAGGTAAGCCGGATAGTTTAATAACTTTCACATCATGGAGCGGAACGATCAATGGTTGGGGCGGATTATATTTTCACAATGCGAGTGATGCCGATGGCGCAGTTTCAAACTTAGAGTATTGTGTAATCGAGAAAGCAGGGCAAGCAGTTTATGGATTCACAACAAATATTTACTGTGAAAGTACAAGCCAACCGACTGTAAGCAATAGCATCATACAGAATTCAGGTGGACATGGAATATTGTTAAGAAATAGCACTACAATTATTAATAATTCTACAATCGGTAATTCAGTAGTAACTGGAATATACATCTGGAACAGTAGTCCTACTTTGACTAACAATGTGCTAGAATCGAATCTTGAAGGGCTGTTTGTCAATGGTGGAAAACCAGCGATAAGCAATAATTTAATTAGCAATAACTCCACTTATCCAATTAGAATGATTCCGAATTCGAGTCCATTCATTAATGGCAATACATACACCAACAATGGAACGGAAGTAATAGGAATAGAAGGCGGTGGTATAGTAATTCCCGATGCTGTTTGGTACAACGACGGAATTCCGTATTTAGTGTTAGGTGGAATTGCAATACACAGCGATGGCGGCGATGGAAAGTTAGAGATTAAGCCGGGTGTTGTAGTAAAGTTTAATTTGAACACAGGCATACAAATCGGCAGCAATTATTATTCTTCATTATACCGTGGGCAATTGCAGGCGATAGGTAAGCCGGATAGTTTAATAACTTTCACATCATGGAGCGGAACGATCAATGGTTGGGGCGGATTATATTTTCACAATGCGAGTGATGCCGATGGCGCAGTTTCAAACTTAGAGTATTGTGTAATCGAGAAAGCAGGGCAAGCAGTTTATGGATACACAACAAATATTTACTGTGAAAGTACAAGCCAACCGACTGTAAGTAATAGCATCATACAGAATTCAGGAGGGCATGGGGTCTATTTAACTGGTAGCTCTACAACACCTCAAATATTCCAAAATAAAATTCACTCCAACAATGTTGGTATATACTGTACAGGTAATGCTAATCCATTGATAAGTGGGTCAATTCAAAACAGTAACGAAATTTATAACAACACTAATTATGGCGTTCAAAATTCATCTTCGAGCATAATAGTAAACGCACGGCGAAATTGGTGGGGCGATCCATCAGGTCCATACCATCCGATTACTAATCCTAACGGTTTGGGAAATAGTGTAAGCGATTATGTAGATTATTTTGATTTCAGCACACCAGAAATTTCTATCGAACCAGCAATTGTGGATTTCAATAGTGTTCGACTCAACACTACTTCTGTCGATAGCTTTATGATTAGAAATACTGGAACAGCTTATTTGAATATTTATCAAATTACATCACAAAATTCTGAATTCGGTATCTCACAGCAAACAGCGAGTATTCCTCCATCTGATAGTTCGATATTTTATGTAACATTTAATCCAGTTGAGATGGGAATAAGAACTTCAGAGTTAATCATTATTCACGATGCTTCATCTTCACCGGATAGTTTGATTGCAACCGGAGTAGGAATCGCACCGGTATTCTCACTGAGCAAAACAAGTGTAAATTATGGAGACCTTGGAGTTAGTTTTACACAAGTTGATAGCATCTATATTAATAATTCTGGCACATATCAATTAAGTGTTGATTCGATATCCTCAACCGACTATCAATTTACATTTTATCCAAACACACTCTCCGTTGCTGTTATGGATTCTCAAAAACTTTACATCATATTTCAACCGACAAGCTTGGGATTGAAATCTGGCAAAATTATTTTTCTGCACGATGGAATTTCAGGAATTGATTCCATTGAAGTTTCGGGTAACGGAGTAACAGACGTTCAAGATGAAATTATATTGCCGAATGAATATGCTTTGTACCAAAATTATCCCAACCCGTTCAACCCGTCAACGGTCATCAGTTGGCAGTTGCCGATAGGCAGTTGGGTAACGCTGAAGGTATATGATGTACTCGGAAGAGAAGTAGCAACTCTTGTGGATGAGTTTAAAGAAGCGGGGTATTATCAAGTTGAATTCCAGTCGGCAGTTGGCAGTGGGGAGTCGAAAGTAGGCAGTCGGCAATTAGCGAGCGGCGTTTTCTTCTATCGTTTGGTTGCGGGAGATCCTTCGACAAGCTCAGGACAAGTTTTTGTATCGACAAAGAAATTTTTACTATTAAAATGAGAGACAGGTAGTAGTTAGAAAACCACACAAAACCCCGGCACATAAACGTCGGGGTTCTCTTTTTTCACTTAGCATCAATATGTTATTTGATTATCTCCAAAATCTTTTATACTTTAGGCAAAAGTAAAAGAATATGCATCCGTGGAATAACATAGTTTTCTTTTCTATTTATTTGTTTACGTTTCAAGCCGCTATTTGTCAAATTGAAGAGATAAATTTTGACCGTCTTACCGTTAATGACGGTTTATCTCAATCAACGGTTAATGCTATCCTTCAAGACCGCTATGGTTATATGTGGTTTGGAACTCAGGACGGTTTAAACAGATACGATGGCTATGATTTTGTAGTTTACAAGCATGATAAGGACGACTCAACTTCTATTTCCGATAATTGGATTTGGTATATTTATGAAGATCAGGCGGGTGAAATGTGGGTCGGTACTTACAACGGCGGCTTAAACCGGCACGACCGTAATAAAAATGAATTCATCAGATATAATTATCAACGTACAGATTCAAATAGTTTGAGTGCGAATAATGTAACTTGTATTGCCGAAGATAAGAAAGGAACGATTTGGGTCGGAACTTGGGGAGGTGGTCTGAATCGTTTTGATAGAAATTTAAACAAGTTTACTCGCTTGGGCATCGATTCAAAAATATCTAAAAGTTTAAGCAATATCAACGTCCGATGTATGATTGTTGATAGCGAGGGATTTTTATGGATTGGAACTTGGGATGGATTAAATGTTTATAATCCGATCACTCAACAATTTACTCATTATAAATACTATAAGAATGATCCAAAAAGCATAAGCGGTGATAGAATCATCAATATTTTTGAAGACCAAAACAGGAACATCTGGATAAGCACTTATGCTGAAGGATTAAATCGGTTTAATCGTGAAAAAAATGAATTCAGTCGATTTCATATCGGCAGTAATAATGTCGGTCAGATTGCCGAAGATAAAGACGGGATTTTATGGATTGCAACTCGGGGAGACGGTTTGATTCGGTTGAATGCAGAAAGTGGAAAATCTTCTGCAATCAGTTCAGATAGTCGAAATTATTATGGACTCAGCGACGAAACAGTTTATTCTGTTTTCGCTGACCGCCTTGGAGGAATATGGATAGGAACAAGCGGCAACGGGATAAACTACTATAATGTGAAGAAAAATAAATTCCGTTCCTATCGTTCTGATGCAAATGATAATAAAGGTTTGAATCATCCAACTGTTCGTGCAATTTGTGAAGACCGGTTTGGCAATTTGTGGGTTGGTACGCGTGGTGGTGGTTTAAATTGTTACGATAAGAAAACCGAGAGGTTTATTTATTATACACACACTCCTCACGATAAACTCAGTTTGAGTAATAATTCAGTAATGGCTTTATTGAAAGATAAACAAGGTAATTTTTGGATTGGGACAGAAATGGGCGGGTTGGATTTATTCGACCGTGTGAATAATCGTTTTATCCATCATCATAATAATGTGAATGATACGAACAGTATAAGTTCCAACTACATTATGGCAATCTGTGAAGATCGAAAGGGGAATCTCTGGGTCGGGACGGCAGGCGACGGATTTAACATGTTCGACCCTAAGAATAAAAAATTCATCCGGTATAAAAGAACTGGAAAACATAGCGATGAATTGAGCGGTAATTACGTCTGGTCGATTATGGAAGATTCGGAGGGCTATTTGTGGATTGGAACATGGGGAGTGGGACTGAATAGATTTAATCCTGCGACAAGCACGTATAAAACTTATCGTTATGAGCCGGCTAACCTCGAATCTCTCAACAGCAATACTATTTTGTCAATTTATGAGGATGTTCGCGGAAACATTTGGATTGGTACAATGGGCGGGGGTTTAAATCGGTTTAATCGCGAGATGGAAACGTTTACGCACTATACACAAAAAGATGGATTACCGAATGATGTTGTGTATGGTATTTTAGAAGATGCAAATGGTAATTTGTGGCTTAGCACGAATAAAGGTTTATCTTGTTTTAATCCAACTACAATGGAGTTTAAAAATTACGATTTACACGATGGGCTGCAAAGTAACGAGTTCAATCAGGGGGCATACTTCAAAAGTAAAAACGGCGATTTGTTCTTTGGTGGCATTAATGGATTTAACTCTTTTCGTCCTACAGAAATCAAAAAAAACAATAACATCCCGCCTATCGTCATAACCGATTTTAAAGTTTTTGATAAACCGGTTCGGCTAAGCAGTTCTTTGGAAACAATAAATGAAATTCAGCTTTCTTACAAACAGAATTTCTTTTCATTCGAATTTGCAGCTTTGGATTATACGATTCCGGGAAAAAACGAATACATGTACATGCTCGAGGGATATGATAAGGATTGGATACATTCTGGAACAAGGCGCTATGCCGCATACACCAACTTAGACGGAGGAGATTTTGTATTTCGGGTTAAAGGGAGTAACAACGATGGTGTTTGGAATAATGAAGGCAGGTCGGTAAAAATAATTATTACGCCACCATATTGGGAAACCTGGTGGGCGCGAGTTATTATCGCTCTCTTTGTTATTACTTTAGGATATTCGTTCTATCGAATACGAACGGCTAAAATGAATAAAGAAAAAATTACCCAGCAGGAATTATCAAAAAAATTCATCGAGTTTCAGGAACACGAAAGGAAACGGATAGCAAGCGAGCTTCATGATAGTCTCGGACAAAATTTATTGATTATCAAAAATGCGCTTCATCAATGCGAGGGGAATGTCACCGCTCGTAATCTTACTATGGAAGAGCTGCACGATATTTCAGAGCTTGCCCAGGAATCGATAGATGAGGTTCGGGAAATATCATACGACCTTCACCCACATACACTTGATCGTCTCGGTTTACGTAAGGCAATTCAATCGTGCGTGAAAAAATTTATACAAGTATCTCCAATACAATTTACATACGATGCGGACGAAATCGACAAGTTATTTTCTCAGATAGAAGAAATACACATATTCAGAATTATCCAGGAAGCTTTGAACAACGTAGTAAAACACTCAGGAGCTTCGGAATGTAATGTAAGTGTTAAGCACAAAGACGGCATCTTGAATATTCAAATTACCGACAACGGAAAAGGATTTGAAGTCGACACTGTTTTGATAAAAGGAAAAAATAACGAAGGGTTTGGCATCTCAAATATTATCGAGAGAGTGAAGTTGCTGAAAGGAGAAATTGCAGTTAAATCGTCTCCCAATAACGGCGCCGCTATTTATATCAAAATACCGATCACATAAGATGGAATGAATGATGGCTAAGAAAATATTTATTGTTGACGACCATCCAATAGTCAGGCAGGGACTTATAAAAATTATTGGTGATATGACGGGTTTCGAGCTTGTGGGTGAAGCTGGTGACGGCGCTGAAGCACTTAAGCTCTGCGAACAACTCAAACCCGACATAGTTGTGGTGGATATTTCACTACCATCTATGAATGGTTTCGAGCTTATCAGGCATTTAAATGATAAACCTTTCACAAAAGATTACATAGTCATGACAATGTTTAAAGAGGAAGAATACTTCGATGAAGCGCTAGAATTGAATGTGAAGGGTTATATATTAAAAGAATCTGCTGGAGCGGATTTTAAAAAATGTCTTCAAGAAGTTTCTCTTGGAAAATATTATTTTAGCCCTGAGTTTTCAAACAATCTTGCTAAACACACACATGCCGCTACTGAATTACTAAACAAAAAACCTTCCTTAAAGCTGCTCACAGCGATGGAGCTAAAAGTATTAAAACTTATTTCCGAAAATAAAACGAGCAAGGAAATAGGCGAGCAATTACACATCAGTTATCGGACAGTCCAGAACCATCGTGCTCACATATGCGAGAAGTTGGGTATCGAGGGATATAATACACTGCTCCAATTTGCGATAGAACATAGGCATATGCTGTAACAAATAATTGGATTACTGGATAGATGGATTAATTGATTGATCAATAGTCAACGATCGATTGACAATTGACTATTGACAATTAACCATTAGTACATGTGTCCTAATTGTCGTCTATGTCCTATAATAAGGGTCTTCGCGTACTCGAGTGGGTCATTTTATATCTCCTTGAGCATGCAAGTAA